>JABFXM010000592.1 GCA_013361745.1 Gemmatimonadaceae bacterium
GGTCTCGCGGACGCGCACGGTGAAGCCGCGGCGCGTCAGCTCGCGGGCGACGATCCAGGCATCGCCGCCGTTGTTGCCGCTCCCGGCGTAGACCGCGACGCCGTTGCGGGCGAGGGCGCCGAAGTGGAAGGCGATCCGCTTCGCCGCGGCGGTGCCGGCACGGCGCATCAGCTCGCGCGCCGGGGTCCCGGCCGCGATCGCGGCGGCATCGAGCGTCGCGCTCTCCGCGGCGCCAGTCACGCGGACGAGCGCTTCCCGTCCCTTCCCGCTTTCGGCTCTCACTCCGCTCCGAGCAGCACGCCCGCGTAGCCGACCACGCGCTCGACGTCGCCGGTGACGACCCCCGAGTGGCTGTAGCTCACGAGCTCCGCGCCAGTCGCGCCACGCAGTCGCGCGTACTCGCAGGCCGTCGCCGTCGGTGCGACGCCGCACATCGCGATGTTCTCGATAGCCACGGCGCGGACGAGCGCCTCGCCGTCGAGCGCCATCACCGCCTCGAGCAGGACGGCGTCCTTCGCCTCCGCGTGCGCGGCGGTCTCGTAGTGCGAGAGATCCGAGCTCGCGACGACGAGGACCTCGCGATCGCCGATCGCCTCGTGCAGCGCCGCCGCGAGGGAGCGGCTGCGCGCCCAGTCGCGCCAGCCGACCACGATCGGCACGATGCGCACGTCGCGATTGCGCATCTGCACGAAGGGGAGCAGCACCTCGATGCCGTGCTCCTCGGTGTGCGCGACCATGTCCTCGACGAGCAGCGGAGCGGCGCGCTCGAGCAGCGCCTCGCCGAGCTCCTGATCGGGTGCGACGTCGCCGAGCGGGGTGCGATAGGCGCGCGACAGGAGGATGCTCCCGCCCTCGAGCGAGATCGAGCGGCCCGTGTGGTTCGGCGCGAGGACGACGACGGTGTCGGGGACGACCACAGATCCGAAGACGGCGCCGGCGACGGGGCCGCCGTAGAGCAGCGCGGGATGCGGCGCGAGAATGCCGACGGCGCGGCGCGGTCTGCCGGCGCGGGCGAGATACTCGCGAAGATCGGCGCGAAGCCGTCCGGGGAGCGAGGGATAGAACGTCCCGCTGACCGCGGGATGCCGAGTGGGAACGACGGCGGCGGGAGCGGTCATGCGGGGTGCGTTAGGCGCGGCCGCTCGGCGCGGCTACTTGTGCGAGGGACCGATGGCGCGGCCGAAGCCGATCTCACCGTTGTCGATGCGAACGTTGAACCCGCATTCCGGATTGCTGCAGACCCAGGCCTTGTAGGTGATCGGTGCGCCGTCGCGTCCGTAGTCGCTCAGCGGGAGCAGCGTTCCCTTCCCACACTTCCTGCATTCGGGCAGGTGAAGCATCGCGTCCATCCCGTCCTCCCCGTCTCGCGTCGGTCCCGCGTCGGTCCCCGCGCCGCGCTCGCCGGAACGCGGCGGTCGCGTCTCAGGCCCGCTGCACGTGCGACCAGGGGTACTCGCGCTCGAAGGCGTCCTCGAAGTCGAAGACTCCGGCGAAGTCGTCGCGCGTGTCGTTCGGCTGGCTGAGCAGAAGCCCGGTGTCGACGAGCGTGAAGACGATGTCGCCGATGTCCGCCGTGCACCGCACGCCCCAGTGTTCCAGCACGAGGCGCGCCATCACCCCGTAGCGATCGAGAGCGAGCGCGCGGCAGCCCTCGGCCAGCTCGCGTCCGGAGATGTGCCGCCGCTCCTGCAGCCGGGACTGGCAGTACTCGAGCGCCCCGAGCACGAAGAGGTACGCGTGCTCGTGGAACCGCGGCTCGCGGAGCCGGATGCGGTCCATGATGCCGTCACGGAAAGCCAACTCGGACACTGACTGCTCTGCGCTGTAGCTACTGGTGAGCGGGGGCGTTCTCCAACGTCGGAGAAATATCGGCCGCGACCCCGGCGGCGTCTAGGGCGAGTATCGGCAGGACGCGCCCGAAAGCGAAGCGGCGGGGATCACGAGACCGCGCGAGGGTGGTGTCGGGGGAACGACGTCGCGGGTCGCGTCGGAATCTCTCTCGGGGTCGGGGTCACGCGGCTTGGCAGGGAGAACAGCATGAGAAGAGCGGGAGCAAGGCGGACGGACAGCCCGTAGAATCTTCCGCCTTGCTCATGTCGTGCTCGCGCCCTTCTCCCTCACACAACCGCGCGCGTTCCTACCGTCGAGACAGATCCTGACGCGACCCGCGAGGTTCCTCCAACGGACCGCGCATGGCCGGCGATTCTACGCTCGCCCGTACAGCGGGAACGACGCCGCGAGCTTCTTCACGTCGGCGTGCACGGCGGCGAGCGAGCTCTCGTCTTCGGGCGCCGACAGTACGCGGTCGATCAGTGTCGCGATCTGCTGCATCTCGGCCGTGCGCATCCCGCGGGTCGTCACGGCCGGCGTGCCGATCCGGATGCCGCTCGTGACGAAGGGCGACTGCGTCTCCTTCGGCACCGTGTTCTTGTTCACCGTGATTCCGGCGCGGTCGAGGGCCTTCTCGGCGATCTTCCCCGTGAGGTTGCGATTGCGGAGGTCGACGAGCATCAGGTGGTTGTCTGTGCCGCCGGAGACGACGTGCAGCCCCTTCGCGACGAGCGCCGCCGACAGCGCCTTCGCGTTGTCGACGATCGCCTGACAATACTGCTTGAATTCCGGCTGCAGCGCTTCGCGGAAGGAGACCGCCTTCGCCGCGATCACGTGCTCGAGTGGGCCGCCCTGCGTGCCGGGGAAGATCGCCTTGTCGATCGCCTTCGCGTGCTGCTCGCGGCAGAGGATCATCCCGCCGCGCGGGCCGCGCAGCGTCTTGTGCGTCGTCGTCGTCACGATGTCGGCGTGCGGGACGGGCGACGGATAGAGATCAGTCGCGACGAGCCCGGCGAAGTGCGCCATGTCCACCATGAACAGCGCGCCGATCTCCTGCGCGACCGCGGCGAAGCGCGCGAAGTCGATCTTCCGCGAGTACGCGCTGTAGCCGGCGATGATCATCTTCGGCTTGCGCTCGCGCGCGAGCTGCTCCATCTGCTCGTAGTCGAGCAGGCCGTCGTCCTTCACCCCGTACGAGATCGCCTTGTACGTCTTGCCGGAGAAGTTCACCGGCGAGCCGTGCGTGAGGTGACCGCCGTTCGAGAGATCCATGCCGAGGAAGGTGTCGCCCGGCTCGAGGAAGGCGAAGAAGACCGCGGCGTTCGCCTGCGCACCGGAGTGCGGCTGCACGTTCGCATGCTCGGCGCCGAACAGCTGCTTCGCGCGATCGATCGCCAGCTGCTCGACGCCGTCGACGACCTCGCAGCCGCCGTAGTAGCGCTTCCCGGGATAGCCCTCGGCGTACTTGTTGGTGAGCGGCGATCCCATCGCCTCCATCACCGCCGGCGAGACGAAGTTCTCGCTCGCGATGAGCTCGAGCCCCTCGTTCTGGCGGCCGATCTCCTTCGCAATGAGCGCGGCGATCTCGGGATCCGCTTCCGAGAGGGCACGACCGGGGGGGCACTGGTCCCACTGCGACCACTTCATTCGATCTCTCCGTCGCTGACGTCGGGGATGTCTTCCTTGCGCTCGATCTTCTCGACGCGCCGCTCGTGGCGTCCGCCCTCGAACGGCGTCTCGAGGAAGGTCTTCAGGATCTTCTCGGCGTCCGGCTCGCTGAGGAAGCGCGCCGGGAGCACGAGCACGTTCGCGTCGTTGTGCTTTCGCGCCAGCTCGGCGATCTCCGGCGCCCAGACGACGGCAGCGCGAACGTGCGGGTAGCGGTTCGCGACGTACGACATGCCGAGCCCGGTGCCGCAGAGCAGGATACCGCGCTTCGCGTCACCCTCGGAGATCTCGTGCGCGAGCGGATGCGCGTAATCGGGGTAGTCGGTGCTCGCCTCGGAGTTGGTGCCGAGGTCCTGCACGTCGTAGCCCATCTTCTTCAGCACCTCCTCGAGCTTCTGCTTCATCTCGAAGCCGGCGTGGTCGGACGCGATCGGGATGCGCTCCTTCTGCGCGGGGCTGGTCATCGTGCGCCTCCTACTTGTTCGGCCACTGGGGCCAGGTCTTCACCATCGTCGCGACGGAGCGCAGCCGGCGCTCCGCGAGACGGTCCGCGGCGCGGTAGGTCGGGATGCCGTCCTTCTCGGCGATCTCGAAGACGCCGAGGATGGTGTTGTAGATCTCGTCCGCCTTCCGCAGCGAGCGCGTCGCGTCCCAGCCCGCGAGCTCGCTGTAGACGTTGATGACGCCGCCCGCGTTGGCGACGTAGTCCGGGGCGTAGAGGATTCCCTTCTCCTCGAGGATGTCGCCATGGCGCTCCTCGGCGAGCTGGTTGTTCGCGCCGCCGGAGTCGACCTGCACCTTGAGCTGCGGAATGGTCTTGTCGTTGATGATCGCGCCCAGCGCGCAGGGGGCGAAGATGTCCGCCTTCTGCGAGTAGATCTCGTCGGGGGCGACGGCCTTCGCCTTCGTCTCCTCGACGACGGTCTTCACCTTCTCGGGGTCGATGTCGGTGACGATCATCTTCGCGCCCGCGGCGTAGAGCTCCTTCGCGAGGTAGTAGCCGACGTGGCCGCAGCCCTGGAGGGTGATCGTCTTTCCATCGAGGTCGTCCGACCCGAACTTCTGCTTCGCCGACGCCTGGATCGCGCGGAAGACGCCGTGCGCGGTGACGGGCGACGGGTCGCCCGAGCGGCCGGCGAGCCCGGCCACGTACTTCGTCTCGTTGAAGACGTAGTCCATGTCGCTCGGGCTCGTGCCGACGTCCTCCGCGGTGACGTAGCGCCCGCCGAGCGACTCGACGAAGCGCCCGTGGGCGCGGAAGATCATCTCGCGGTTGCGCATCTTGTTGTCGCCGATGATGACCGACTTGCCGCCGCCGAGGTTGAGCCCCGCGACGGCGTTCTTGTAGGTCATCCCGCGGGCGAGCCGCAGCGCGTCGACGATCGCTTCCTCGTCGGTGGCGTAGTTCCAGAAGCGCGTGCCGCCGAGCGCGGGACCGAGCGTCGTGCTGTGGATCGCGATGATGCCCTTGTATCCGGCGGAGGGATCACTGCACAGCACGAGCTGCTCGTGGCCCATCTCGGCGAGTCTGTCGAAGAGTTCCATGGTTCGTGGTATGGGGTGGTTCGTGATGCACGCGCAGGCGAACCAGCGATGCATGTGTCAACGATACTGCGGTGAACGATGCTGGGTGCACGAAGGGGTCCCGGTCGGCGTGTCGTGGCTGACGGAGGTCCCGTCGTTCATCGCTCATCGCCCCTCGCAGTATCGTTGCCACGCCTCCCGCTGGTTCGCCTGAACGTGCATCGCATTCAAGTCGTCGCATACAGCTCTCTCGCCACGACCAGACGTTGAATCTCCGAGGTCCCCTCGTAAATCTCCGTCACCTTCGCGTCCCGGAAGAGCCGCTCGACCGGGAAGTCCGTGATGTAGCCGTAGCCGCCGAAGATCTGGACGGCCTGGGTGGTCACCCACATCGCGGTCTCGCTCGCGAAGAGCTTGCTCATGCTGCTGAACTGCGTGATCGACTCGCCGCGATCCTTCGCCGCCGCGGTCGCGTGCAGCAGGGCGCGCGCCGCGGTGACGCGCGTGGACATGTCGGCGAGCTTGAACTGGATCGCCTCGAAGTCCCTGATCATCGTCCCGAACTGCCGCCGCTCGCCGGCGTAGCGCAGCGAGTACTCGAAGGCGGCGCGGGCGATGCCGATGGACTGCGCCGCGATGCCGAGCCGCCCGTTGTCGAGCGACTGCAGCGCGTAGACGAAGCCGCGGTGGACGTCGCCTAACGCGCGGTCGGCAGGGACGCGCATCCCGTCGAAGTTGAGCGACACCGTCGGCGAGGCGCGCATCCCCATCTTGTCCTCCTTCTTGCCGACAGAGAAGCCGGGGAGGTCCGGGGTGACGATGAAGGCGCCGATGCCCTTGGCTCCCTTGCGGTCGCCGGGAGAATCCGTCCGCGCCATCACGATGATCACGTCGGCCTCGTTGCCGTGCGAGACCCAGGACTTCGTGCCGGTGATGACCCAGTCGTCGCCGTCGCGCACCGCCTGCGTGCGCAGCGAGGCCGCGTCGCTCCCGGACTCGGGCTCGCTGAGGGCGAAGGCGCCGAGCATCTCGCCGCGCGCCATCGGGGCGAGGAAGCGCTTCTTCTGCGCCTCCGTCCCCCACTTCAGGATCATCTGCGTCGGGAGGGAGTTGTGCACTCCCATCAGGATCGACACGGCGGCGTCGACAGTCGCGATCTCCTCGAGCGCGATGAGGTAGGTGCCGGTGTCGAGGCCGAGGCCGTCGTACTCGGGGGGAATGAGCATCCCGAGAAAGCCGAGCGCTCCCATCTTGCCGACGAGCGACCGCTCGAAGTGGCGGTCGCGGTCCCACTGCACCGAGTACGGCGCGATCTCGTCGCGCGCGAAGTCGCGCGCCACGCGCTGGATCTCGCGCTGCTCCTCGGTGAGGTGGAGAAGAAGTCGGGGCTGGGCCATGGGACGGGAAGCCTAACGGCTCACGCGGCGTACGAGTAGAAGCCGCGTCCCGACTTGCGGCCGAGCCATCCGGCGGCGACGTACTTTCTCAGGAGCGGGCAGGGGCGGTACTTCGGGTCACCGAGCCCGTTCTGGAGCACCTCCAGGATCGCGACACACGTGTCGAGGCCGATGAGGTCCGCGAGGGCGAGGGGGCCCATCGGGTGGTTCATCCCGAGCTTCATCACCGTGTCGATCGCCTCCGGCGTGCCGACGCCCTCCATGAGACAGTAGACCGCCTCGTTGATCATCGGCATCAGGATCCGGTTCGCGACGAAGCCCGGGTAGTCGTTCACCTCGACCGGCGTCTTGCCGACGGCCTTCGCCAGCTCGAGAGTCGTCCGCGTCGTCTCGTCGGAGGTCGCGAGCCCACGGATCACCTCGACGAGCTGCATCACCGGGACGGGAT
>JABFXM010000619.1 GCA_013361745.1 Gemmatimonadaceae bacterium
CCATCAGCAGACCGGCGACCGCCGGCTTGATGTGCCGGGCCACGCCCTCGGTGGACGCATGCGCGCGATGCGCGGCGCCGAAGGCATCGTTCACGTACACATCGCCGAGCATCGCCAGCGCCCGCGAGAGGCGCTCGTCGTTCTTCTCCTCGCCGCCGAGGAAGCGTGTGTTCTCGAGCAGCACGATGTCGCCCGGCTGCGCGTCGGTGGTCGCCTTGAGCGCCTCGTCGGAGTCGGTGGTCTCGACGAAGGTGACGTTCTTCCCGACGAGCTCGCGGAGCTTCGCCGCGACGGGCGCGAGCGAGTACTTCGCCTCCGGCTTTCCCTTCGGGCGACCGAGGTGCGACATGACGATCACCTTGGCGCCGCGGTCGGCGAGGAGCTGCAGCGACGGGATCGCGGCGCGGATCCGCGTGTCGTCGGTGACGCGTCCCTTCTCGTCGAGCGGGACGTTGAAGTCGACGCGAACGAGCGCGCGCTTGCCGCGGAGCTGGGCGTCGGTGAGGTCGCGGACGGTCTTCTTGTTCATGCGATGGGCGCGTCGGGCTCGCGGCGCGCACGAAGGTAGGAGATGACGCCGACGACGATGCCGACGCCGACGAGTGCGAGGGCCACGTTCGAGCTCTGACGGTAGCCGTTCCAGCGGACGAAGTTCGGGCTGTCCACGCGCGCGGCGCGGATCTGCGTCGTGATGATGGACTTCATGCCGGCGTGCGACCACGCGTAGAGCGCGCCTCCGCCGAGCACGAGCACGAGCGCCACGGCATCCCAGACTCGCGCCGCGGCGCTCGGCCTGCGGCTCACAGTCGCGCGCCGACGAAGCGGAGCAGATCGACGCAGCGGGAGGAGTAGCCCCACTCGTTGTCGTACCATCCCGAGACCTTGAGCAGCGTGCCGTCGATGACGTTCGTGCTCTTCGCGTCGAGGATGCAGGACGCCGGATTGCCGATGTAGTCGGAGGAGACGAGCTCCTCCTCGGTGTACTCGAGGATGCCCGCGAGATCGCCGGCTGCGGCCTTCTTGAAGGCGTCGTTGATCTGCTGCACCGTCACCGGCTTGTCGACGACGACCGCGAGGTCGGTGAAGGAGACGTCCGGCGTCGGGACGCGGATCGCCAGGCCGTCGATCTTCCCCTTGAGCTCGGGAATCACGAGCGAGGTCGCCTTCGCGGCGCCGGTGGTCGTCGGGATCATCGAGACGGCGGCGGCGCGGGCGCGGCGGAGATCCTTGTGCGGGAGGTCGAGGATCTGCTGATCGTTGGTGTAGCTGTGGATCGTCGTCATCGTGCCGCGCACGAAGCCGAAGTTGTCACGCACGACCTTGACCATCGGCACGAGACAGTTCGTCGTGCACGAGGCGTTCGAGATGATGTTGTGCTTCGCCGGGTCGTACTTGTTCGAGTTGACGCCCATGACGATGGTGATGTCCTCGCCCTTCGCCGGCGCGGAGATGATCACCTTCTTCGCGCCGCCGTCGAGGTGCTTGCGCGCGCCCGCCGCGTCCGTGAAGCGACCCGTCGACTCGAGCACGAGGTCCACGCCGAGGTCCTTCCACGGCAGGTTCGCCGGATCCTTCTCGGCGAAGATGCGGATCTCGTCGCCGTCGACGGTGATCGACTTGTCCGTGTAGCTGACCTCGCCCGGGTAGGTGCGATGCACGGAGTCGTACTTGAAGAGATGCCGCAGCGTCTTGGTGTCGGTGAGGTCGTTCACCGCGACGAAATCGAGATCCGCGACCCCGGCGAGCTTCGCCGCGCGAAGCACCTGACGCCCGATGCGTCCGAACCCGTTAATGCCGACGCGAATTGCCATCGAGTAGTTCTCCTGTAGTGTCGATTTGGTCGCCGATCGCCGGCGCCCGTCCGAAGGTTGCGTAGCTGACGATCCGCGCGCCGCCGTCGAAGAGCGCCGCGGCGCAGGCGTTGAGCGTCGCGGCCGTGGTCACGACATCATCAACGATAACGACATGCGCGCCACGGAGGCGCCGGCGCACTCCCGGCGCGGCGCGAAAAGCGCCCGAAACGTTGTGCCGCCTCTGTTCCGGTGTCAACCGCGTCTGCGTCTCCGTCGTTCGCGAGCGGTGAAGCACGTCGCCCCACATCGGAATGCGCCAGCTCTCGCCCAGAGCCTGCCCGAGCAGCGCGCTCTGATTGTAGCCACGCTCGCGCTCGCGGTCTCGAGCCAGGGGGACGGGAACGATCGCCGTTCGCTCGCGCACCACATCGTCCGGAAATCCCAATCGCGCCATCCGCTTCGCCATCCCCGCCGCGACCGCCGTCCATCCGCCGTATTTGAGCGCGTGAACGATTGCAAGCGCGGTGCCCGGTCCCACCCAGCAGGATGAGCGCGCGGCGCGAACATACGCGGGCAGCAGCGGACACCAGCGGCAGGCGTGGCCGTCGGAGGGATGGCCGCAGCGCTCGCAGCGCGGCGCGGCAAGCCGCGCGGTGCGCGCCCAGCACACCCCGCAGACGAGCGCATCGGCGCGATCGGAGAGCAGCCGGTCGCACGACACGCACACCGGTGGAAACAGGAGATCGAGCGCCGACAACGCGGCGACGCGGACCGCCGTCGTGATCGAGGGCGAGACGATCACACGAGCCGCCCGGTGCGCTCGTGGATCGCGCGCGACATCGCGCCGCGATCGGGAGGAAAACCGAACCATCGCTCGAAGGCGAGCGCGCCCTGCTCGAGGAGCATGCGCAATCCGTCGGCGGCGCGATGTCCGGCCGCGCGCGCCGCGCGCACCCACCGCGTCTCGCCAGGGCCGTAGACGAGATCGAGCACCGGCGCGTCCGCCGGAATCATCTCGACCGCGACCGGAAACGCGTCGTCGTCACGGAGGCCGAGGGGCGTCGCGTTGACGACGAGCTCGACATCCTCGAGCGCGGCCTCGAGCGCGGTGTACACGGTCACGAGCGCGGGAAATCGCTCGGCGAGACGGTCCGCTCGCTCGACGGTGCGAGTCGCGATGCGCACCTCACGCGCGTCACAGCACTCGGCCGCGACGCACGCGGCCGCGGCCGCGCCGCCGGCCCCGATGATCGCGATGCGCCCCGGCATTGCGTCACCGGTCAGCGCGGCCACCGCGCGCTCGAACCCGCCGACGTCGGTGTTGTCGCCATGCAGCTCGCCGCCGCTCACCCAGAAGGTGTTCACCGCGCCCACTCGCTCGGCGACCGCGGTGCGAGTAGCGCAGCGCGCGAAGACCGCCTCCTTGTGCGGAACGGTCGCGTTGCCGGCCGCCCCTTCACGCACGAGGGCGTCGAGCGTGTCGCCGAGCATCGCGGGAGCGACGTCGATCGGCTCGTACCGAACCGCGAGCGCGGCGCTCGCCAGCGCGGCATTCTGGAACGCGGGCGAAAGCGAATGCGCGACGGGTGAGCCGAGCAGCACCAGACGCGCCGGACGATTCATCGTGCGGTGCCGATCCTGGTCAGGGCGCGTCCGCCGTCACTCGCTCGACGACGCGCCGGATCTCGCGCTCCAGCTCGTCGTAGGTCGCGCGGTACACGGAGAGCTCGGCGCCCACCGGATCGCTGATGGGACGATCGGACTTGCCGTGCGACGCGAAGCCGGTGAGCGTGAAGGCCTTCCCCGTTCCACCGAGCGCCTCGACTCGCTCGAGGTGATGCGGCCCCATCGCGAGGATCAGATCGGTCGCGGCGACGAGCTCGCGCGACAGGAGCTGCGCGCGGTGATGACTGAGGTCGAGCCCGTGCTCCATCCCGACGAGCAGCGCACCGTCGGAGGCGGGAGCGTTCTCCCAGGCGCTGGTTCCAGCGCTGGCGAACTCCAGATCGGTGAGCCCGCGCTCGATCGCCATCTTGCGCCCGATCGCTTCCGCGAGCGGGCTGCGACATGTGTTGCCGGTGCAGACGAATAGGATCTTCATGACACCAAACCGGATCGCTCCGGATGAAGGCGAGATGCCCTGTCAGACATTTCCGACGAGATCAGGAACGCTCTCACGAAGTATATCGGCGCTGATCGCGCCGGGACGGATCACCCGCGGGCGGCGGCCGGTGCAATCGACGACCGTCGACGGCGACGACGGATGGAGCCGGCCGCCGTCGAGCACCATCAGGCGGCCGCGCGCCACCTCGTCCTGCCAGGCCTCGACAATCTCCCCCGCCGACATCGCCGGCGGAACCCCGGGACGGTTCGCGCTCGTCGATGTGATGGGCTGACCATATGCGCGGAGAAGGCGCGTCAGCCCCGGGTGCGGCGTCCAGCGGACTGCGATGCCACCTTCCGGACCGCGCAGCCGCTCCGGCACCCGGCGCTCGCCACCGGGGAGCACGAGGGTGAGCGGCCCTGGCCAGTGCCGCGCCGCGAGATGCGCGGCGTACGTCGGCAGGTGCAGGCCGAGCTTGGCGAGCATCTCGCTTCCCGAGATGAGCAGCAGGAACGGCTTTCCCGGTGGACGACCCTTCATCCCGATGAGCGCGTCGACCCCCGCCTGGTCGGCGGCGCCGCCGAAGCCGTAGACGGTTTCCGTCGGGTAGGCGAAAACGCCGGCGTTCTCGAGGTGGCCGATGATGCGACGCAGCGAGCCCTGAATCTCCGCGGGCGCCCAGAACGGGACGGGCTTCGCTTCCGTCACTCGCCGCTCCGCTCGAGAAGCGCTTCAGCGCGCGCGAAATCGCTCTCCTCGGTGACCTTCATCAGGAGCTCGCTGCCGCGCACGACGACGACGCGATGACCATAACGCTCGCAGAGCGCCGCGTCATCGGTCGCGGACACACCGTCGCGCTTCGCGCGGACGTGCACCTCCTCGAGCATCGCTCGCGGGAAGCCCTGCGGCGTCTGCGCGTGCCAGAGGCGATCACGGGGCACCGTGCGCAGTACCGTCCCCTGCTCGTCCGTCTCCTTGATCGTGTCGACGACGGGAAGCACCGGGACCGCGCCGTTGCCGGCGCGCGCCGCCTCGACGACGCGGTCGATCGTCGCGTCGTCGACGAAGGGGCGCGCGGCATCGTGCACGAGCGTCACCGCGCACTCCTCGGGAAGGTCATCGAGTCCGTTGTAGACGGAGTCACCGCGCTCCTTGCCGCCCGTCGCGACGAGCAGTCGATCGAGATCGCTCTGGAAGAGCCACGGTGGCGGGTCGCCGGCGAAGTGCCTTGGCAGGACGCAGACCACCATCGCCACGTCGGCGCGAGCCTGGAAGCGCTGCACACTGTGCAGGAGCATCGGCTTGCCCGCGATCCAGCGAAACTGCTTCAGCTCCGGCCCGCCCACGCGCGAGCCCGTTCCTCCGGCGACGATCACGACGCCGACGTCTTGCCTGACGGTCATCGGAACAATGTATCGAACAGCTCGCGGATCCCGCGCACCCCGACGGCGCGGATGCCGCGCGTCGGACGCGATGGCACGCTGCGCTCGGCGACGTACGCCGTGGTGAAGCCCATCTTCGCCGCTTCGGCGAGCCGGCGCTCGGTCTGCGAGATCGGCCTCACCTCGCCGCCGAGTCCGACCTCGCCGAGGAAGATCGCGTCGGTCGGCAGCGGCCGGTCGTAGACGCTCGACGCGAGCGCCGCCGCGACGGCGAGGTCGCCCGTCGGCTCCTGCAGCCGCAGCCCGCCGACGACGTTGACGAAGACGTCGAGCTGCGCGAAGGAGAGTCCGGCGCGCTTGTCGAGCACCGCCAGCAGCAGCGCGAGGCGTCGTCCATCGAGCCCGGTGGCGACGCGCTGCGGCGTCCCGAAGCCAGCCTTCGCGGCGAGCCCCTGCACCTCGACGAGCATCGGCCGCGTCCCCTCGAGCAGCGCGGTCACCGCGCTTCCCGAGACCATCGCGCCGCGCTCGCCCATGAACAGCTCGGACGGATTCTCGACGGGCGTCAGTCCTTGCTGCGTCATCCGGAAGACGCCGATCTCGTCGACGCTGCCGAAGCGGTTCTTCGTCGCGCGCAGCACCCGGTGATCGAGCGAGGCGTCGCCCTCGAAGTAGAGCACCGTGTCGACGATGTGCTCCAGCGTCTTCGGGCCGGCGATGCCGCCGCCCTTCGTCACGTGGCCGACGACGAACACCGCGGTGCCGCTCTCCTTCGCGAAGCGCATGAGGCGCGCGGCGCTCTCGCGGACCTGCCCGACGTTGCCGGGTGCGCCCTCGAGGTCCTGGGTGAACACCGTCTGGATAGAGTCGACGACCATGAGCTGCGGGCGTGCCGCGTCGGCGGTCGAGAGGATCGTCTCGAGGTTCGTCTCGCCGAGGAAGGAGACGTCGCCCGCGCCCGTGGATCCGTCGAGCCGGTCGGCGCGCAGCTTCACCTGGAGCGGCGACTCCTCGCCGGAGACGTAGAGCGCGCTGTGGCCGGCCTCCTGGAGCTTCGCCGCCGTCTGCAGCAGCAGCGTCGATTTGCCGATTCCAGGTTCACCGCCGACGAGCACCATCGAGCCGGGGACGAGCCCGCCGCCGAGGACGAAGTCGAGCTCCTCGATCCCCGTCTTCCAGCGCCGCGCCTCCGAGCCCTGCACCTCGCGGAGCCAGGGCGTCGCGGCGACGCTGCCGCCCTCGCCTAACGTTCGCGTCCCGCCGGCGCGGCGGGAGGAGGCGCTCGTCGCGGTATTCGCCGGCGCGACCTCCTCGACGAGCGTGTTCCACTCGCCGCACACCTCGCAGCGGCCGACCCATTTCGGATACGTCGCGCCGCATTCGGTGCAGCGATAGACGGTCTTCGCCTTCGGGCTCAAGTCTGCTCGCGCTGCGTGTAGTTCTCGAAGCGCGTGTACGCCTTGTGGAAGAAGACGTTCACGATCCCGATCGGCCCGTTGCGCTGCTTGCCGACGATGATCTCGGCCCTCCCCTCGAGCGAGTTGCCGTCCTTGTCGGTCGGGCCGTCGT
>JABFXM010000579.1 GCA_013361745.1 Gemmatimonadaceae bacterium
GGTGCCAGCGCCAGCGGTTCTTGATCCGCTCGACGGGACAGGGCGCGGGACCGAGGACGCTGACGCGCACGGGATGCTCCTCGAGGACGCCACGGAACCACTCGATCGCGGCGTCGGCGAGATCCGCGGTCGCGCGTTCCGTGATCCCGCTGAAGATCACGTTCGTCACGCGCACGTTAGGCGGGTACGCCGGCTCCTTTCGCCCCGCGAGCTCCTCCTTCACGAAGGCGTGGTAGTCGTGCGTGACCGCGCAGCGCACCGCGTGATGCATCGGGAGCCGCGTCTGGATCAGCACGCGCCCGCCCTTCGGCCCACGCCCCGCACGACCGGCGACCTGACTCAGGAGCTGGAAGCAGCGCTCCGAAGCGCGGAAGTCGGGCAGGTTGATCCCGACGTCCGCGTCCACCACGCCGACGAGCGTCACGTTCGGGAAGTCGAGCCCCTTCGCGATCATCTGCGTGCCGAGGAGGATGTCCACCTCCCCACGGCCGACGCGGTCGAGGATCGTCGCGTGCGCCCACTTCCCGCTCGTCGTGTCGACGTCCATCCGTGCGATCCGCGCCTCCGGAAAACGCTCGGCGAGGATCCTTTCGACCTGCTGCGTGCCCAATCCACGCTGGTGCAGCGTCTTGCCATGGCAGCGGGCGCAGCGCTCGCGCACCGGTTCCTGGTGCTGGCAGTAGTGGCAGACGAGACGCTCGGGGGCGCGATGGTAGGTGAGCGTGATCGAGCAGAAGGGGCAGGTGGCGACGTCGCCGCAGTCGTCGCAGATGATGAACGACGCGTAGCCGCGACGGTTGAGGAGGAGGATGACCTGTTCGCCGCGATCGACGGTGTGGCGGATCGCGGCGTCGAGCTCGTCGCTGAGGACGGAGCGCGCGGGCGAGCGCGTCGCATCGGCGATGCGCGTGTCGGTCGGATGACGGGCGAAGGAGGCGGCGGCGGTATCGTGTTTTTCGGGGGGGGCCCCCCGCGCCCCCGCCCCCCGCCGCAGGTCCACCACCTCCACCGACGGCAGCCGCCCCCCCGCCGTCCGCTCCGGCAGCTCGAGCAGCTGGTACTTCCCCGCCTCCGCGTTCACCCAGCTCTCGAGACTCGGCGTCGCGCTTCCGAGCACCGTCACCGCTCCCTCGAGCTTCGCGCGCATGATCGCCGCTTCGCGCGCGTGATACCGCGGCGACTCCCCCTGCTTGTAGCTCGACTCGTGCTCCTCGTCGACGACGATCGCCCCGAGGTCGCCTAACGGCGCGAAGATCGCCGAGCGCGCGCCGACCGCGATCCGCTTCTCGCCCCGCTGCAGCGCGCGCCACTCGTCGAGCCGCTCGCCGTCGCTCAGCGCGCTGTGCAGCACCGCGATCCGGTCGCCGAACACCGCGCGAAACCGATCGACCGTCTGCGGCGTCAGCGCGATCTCCGGCACGAGCACGATCGCCGACTTGCCGAGCGTGTCGACGACGTGGCGCAGCAGCTCGATGTAGACGAGCGTCTTTCCGCTCCCCGTGATCCCGTGGAGGAGGAAGACGTCGCCGGGCCCGCCCGCGCGGAGCGCGTCGATCGCTTCCCGCTGCGCGGGCGTGGGCGTCAGCGATGGCGCGACGCCCGCCGGGCGCGACGCGAACGGATCGCGCGCCACGACCTCGTTGACGATCCGGATGATCCCCTTCTCCGCGAGCGCGGTGATCACGCCCGGTGTGACGCCGAGCTGCTCGACGAGGTGTTCCACCGTCGCGCGCCCGCCGATCGCCTCGAGCAGCTCGTACACCTCGCGCTGCTTCTTCGCGCGGGCGAAGAGCTTGTCGCGCTCGAGCAGCGTCGGAAGCTCGCGCGCGATCTCGGCGCAGCGCCGCGTCTTCTGCGCCGGCACGGGGACGGCCGCGCCCGTGAGCGCCGCGGGGAGCATCGAGCGCAGCACCATCCCGAGCGGAACGACGTAGTACTCCGAGATCCACCGGCCGAGCGCGAGGAGCGGCGCGCCGAGTGCCGGCTCCGGATCTGGGACGTCGATCACCGCCTTAGTCTTCACCCCGCCCGGAGGCGCCTCCGCGG
This sequence comes from Gemmatimonadaceae bacterium, assembly GCA_013361745.1. Lineage (GTDB taxonomy): Bacteria > Gemmatimonadota > Gemmatimonadetes > Gemmatimonadales > Gemmatimonadaceae > JABFXC01. The sequence goes on from JABFXM010000579.1 coordinate 2,047, forward strand.
GTCCGAGGCAGATCCCGATCGCCCGCTTGTTCCGCAGCGGCACGACGACGCGCGACCCGGCGACCACGGGATGTCGCGGTGCGCCGTCCACGCGGTAGGTGAACGTCTGGAAGAGCGGCAGCGGGAGGGCGACGTCCACGTACATGCGTGAACGCTACCGTTCGACGCGGGCGGGCGGGAGCGGCTTGACAGCGCCCGTGGCTGAAAGCTGAAGGCTGGAAGCTGGAGGCAACTGCGGTCAACGCCTTCGCCTGCAGCCTCCTGCCTACCGCTTCCTGCCTACCGCCGCGTCACGCCCAGTCCGGGCTCCTCGCCCAGCTTCACCGTCCCGCCCCCGATCGAGGGCCCCGCGAACGGATCGTCGCGCAGGAGCGCCGCGCCGTCGAGATCCGCGCAGTCGAGTAGCGGCGCGAAGTGCGCCGCGGCGGCGATGCCTAACGTCGTCTCGACCATGCAGCCGCACATCACCAGCATCCCGTGCGCGCGCGCCGCGGCGATCATCTTCAGCGCCTCGCGCAGCCCGCCGCACTTCGAGAGCTTGATGTTGATCCCGTCCACGATGCCCGCCAGCTTCGCGACGTCCGTGGCCACGATGCAGCTCTCGTCGGCGACGATCGGCAGCGGCGAGCGGTCGCGGACGAAGCGCAGTCCCTCGAGATCCTGGGGCGGGAGCGGCTGCTCGACGAACTCGACGCCGTAGTCGAGACAGAGCTCGATCATCCGCAGCGCGTGCTTCGGCGTCCACGCCGCGTTCGCGTCCACCCGCAGGATCTTGTCCGGCGCGGCGAGACGCACGGTGCGGATAATCTGCGCGTCGCGGTCCCTCCCCAGCTTCACCTTGAGGATCGGGTACTGCTTCGCCTCCTCGATGCGCGAGCGGAGCGTCGCGTCGTCCGGGGCGATGGCGATCGTGAAGCTCGACTTCGGCGCTGCCGCGGGATCGAGCCCCCACAGCTTCCAGAGGGGAACCCCGAGGCGCTTCCCCATCAGATCGTGGAGCGCCGCGCTCACCGCGCTCTTCGCGGAGCCGTTGCGACCGATCGCGCGGTTCATCTCCGCCTCGATCGCCTCGAGCGACCAGCTGCTCTTTCCCTCGAGCGCCGCGGTGATCCGCTCCAGCGCCGCGACCACCGTCTCCGGCGTTTCCCCGTAGAACTTGCTCGGCGCCGCTTCTCCCCATCCCTCGTGCCCGTCGCCGTCGGTGACCTTCACCATCACCGTTCTGTACTCGCTCGATCCTCCACGCGCGATGATGAACGGGTGCGTCGTGTGTACCGTGAGGATCTCGTGCGAGAGCTTCATACCTTCGTCGGGGCGAGTCCGGGTCGTCGTGCCAGCCACGCTGCTCGATGCTCGGCGGAGGGCTCCGCCGAGCTGGAAAGATAAGCGATCAGCGCGTCCGCGAGCTCGTGCCCGCGCTGGAAGCGGTCGGCGGGGTGCTTCAACAGGCAGCGCATGATGATCTCGCCGAGCGCCGGCGGCGTGCGCGAATCGACGACGTCGGGCGCGACCGGCTGCTCGTGCACGTGCTTGTAGCCGACCGAGTACGAGTCCGCCCCGTCGAAGGGAGGGAATCCGAGGATCATCTCGTAGAGCATGACGCCGACGGCGTAGAGGTCGCTGCGGCCGTCGACCATCTTCCCCATCGCCTGCTCGGGGGACATGTAGTGCGGCGTCCCCATCGCGCGCCCGGTGCCGGTGAGCTTGCTGTGAAAGCGCGCCGTCGCGATCCCGAAGTCGGTGATGACCGCGTTGCGGTCCTCGTCGAAGAGGATGTTGTCGGGCTTCACGTCGCGGTGGACGACGCCGCGCCGGTGCGCGTAGTCGAGCGCCGCCGCCACCTGCACCGCGATCGACGCCGCCAGCGTCGGGGCGAGGGTGCGCTCGCGGCCGATCAGGTCGGCGAGCGAGCCACCGCCGAAGTACGGCATGACGAGGAAGACGGAGCCGTCGACATCGCCGTAGTCGAGCATCGCGCAGATGTGCGGATGCGAGAGGCGGCACGCCGCCTCGGCCTCGCGGCGGAAGCGCTCGCGCATCTCCTCGTCGCGGGCGAGATGCGAGTGCAGCACCTTGATGACGACTGGCCGATCGAGCAGCGAGTGCTCGGCGTAGTAGACATGGGCCATCCCGCCGCTTCCCAACCGGCGGACGACGCGATAGCGCCCGCCCGTGTTCGCGCGGAGCTGCGTCAGCTCGGCGTCCGGCTTCTCCGAGGACGTGCCGGCGAGCTCCGGGAGCGCTTCGTCGCAGCGCGTGCAGCGCGCCGCGCTGGCTCGATTCCACGTCCCACAGTCCGGACAGAACACGCGATGCCTAGCCTCCGAGATCCAGCTTCACGAAATCGTAGGGGGGCCACGGCCCCGTCATCCGAACGTCGAGATCCTCGTGCGCGCGAGCGCTGGTGCCGACCGCGCTCGAGAACGATCCCCACTTTTCCCGCTCGACGAGGAACGCCGCGCTGAGCACGATTCCCGTCAGCTGCTCCGTCCGCAGCGGCACCATCGCCGCCGCCTGCGGCCGCAGCGACTTCATGATCTCCGCCGCGGGCGCCGCGAGGGCACCGTCGACCTTCACCGGATCGGATGTCCGCTTCACCACGTGCACGCGCGCCACGGCCCGCCCGTCGAGATACGACAGCGCCTCGTGCAGCGCGTGATAGTGCAGCTCCAGCCAGCGGGTCAGCGCCACGCGGTCATGGAACACCGTCCCGACCGGCGCCGGCGCGATCGCGTGGCGGGCCGCCACCCCTTCGAGGACTGCCGCATGGCGCTCGAGGTCACGGTCCGAGGGCGTGATCCGCTGGTAGGGAACCGCCGTCGTCACCGCGCCGAGATCGCGAACCTGGACGATCGTCGTCTCCGGCGCCAGCGGACCTTCCTCGGAGCCGTCGAGCAGCGCGATTCCGTACAGCAGCAGGCCGTCGCTCACATGAGCCTCCATTTGCGCAGCCCGTAGACGAGCGCGACACCCAGTCCGAGCTGCAGGGCGAGCATCCACCAGAAGCCGTTGTGGACCCCCGAAAAGGGGATGTGCTCGAAGTTCATCCCCCACATTCCGCTGATCACGACGAACGGGATGCTCATCGTCGCGACCACCGAGAGCCCGAGCGTGATCTTGCCGAGCCGGTTCGAGATCTGCGAGAGATAGCTGTCGAGGGTGCTGCTCAGCAGCTCGCGATAGGTGTCGAGCGAGTCGTTGATGCGCAGCACGTGGTCGTACACGTCGCGGAAATATACCTGCGTCTCCGGCGGCAGCAGCGCCATCGGCCGGTTCGCGAAGACGTTGAAGACGTCGCGCTGCGGCGTGAGATGCCGCCGCAACCCGAGCACGAGCCGCTTCACCGCGAAGATGTCGCGCAGTGCGCCCTCCTCGAAGCTTGCGAACACCCGCTCCTCGAGGCCGTCCACGAACTCGTCGATCTGGTCGAGGATCGGGAAGTACGCGTCGACCTGCGCGTCCATGATCGCGTGCATGATCCGCGACGGATGCCGCAGCAGCAGATCGGGGGTCCGCTCGAGACGGTGCGCCACCTCGATGATGCTCGGCGACGGCTCGGCGTGGACGGTGACGAGATAGTTCTTCCCGAGGAAGAAGTACTGGTTGTAGGTCTTGATGTCGTAGGGGTCGTCGGTCTCGTCCTCGAAGCGGACCCCGCGCACGATCGCGAAGAGATAGCCGTCGTACTCCTCCTGCTTCACGCGCGACGCCGGATTCAGCGTGTCCTCGATCGCCAGCGGATGGAAGTGGAAGATCTTCTCGAGCACCGCGTGCTGGTGGCGGTTCGTGCTGTCGACGTCGACCCAGAGATCGCCGACTCCCGAGGCGAGCGCGGCGACGAGCTCGCGCGGGTCGAGGTCCTGATGGATTTTCCCGTCCGCGTCGCAGTAGAGACTGCGCGGAAAGGCCTGGTCGCGCGCGGTGTACCCCAGCTCGATGTTCGCGGGCGCGCCCTGCAGGCCGTTGCGCGGCGCGGGAGCGGTCATGCGTTCTTCGGATGCGGCCACTTGACCCCCTTGAGGAGCTGGAAGCCGATCGCGCGCTCGCGCGACAGCTCGCGGAGCAGCGTCGTCTCGCGCTCGACCGCGGTGCGCGCCTCGCGCCATCCCCAGCGGCGCCACGCCCGCCCGACGATCTGCATCTTCTGCTGCCAGGTGAGCGGGTTGTCGTCTACCGCCCTCGCGTTCCCCGTCTGTCGCACCGGCCCGCCGCTCGTCCAGTCCTGCACCTGCAGCTCGACGATCCCGGCCTCGCGCAGCATCTGCTTCCATTCGACGAGCATCCGCGGGCGCAGTCCCAGCCGTTCGACGAGCATCTCGCGGACCCCGCTCGTGAGATCGGAGCTCCACGTCGGCTCGAGCAGCACCACGACGCCCATCGGCTTCACGACCCGAGAGAGCTCGGCGACCGCACGCGACGGATCCTCGAGCCCGGCGAGCGTCGGCTCGCCGACCGCCGCGTCGAATACCGCGTTCTCATACGGGAGATCATCGAGTCGGCTGAGCTGATAGCTCAACGTGCTGCCGCGCGCCGCCTCGCGGGCGCGATGCTCCGCCGCCTCGATGCGCTCCGCGTCCGCGTCCACCCCGGTCACCGTCGCGCCGGTCCGCACGGACAGCCACTCGGTCGTGACGCCGTCGCCGCAGCCGGAGACGAGCACTTCGCGTCCCGGTGCCGCCTCGGTGAGCGTGGCGACTTCGCGGTACAGCTCCTCCCCCGTCGCGACGTACATCGGATAGTGCGCCAGCTCCAGCTCCGCATCCGTCGCGTGGCGTCCCT
>JABFXM010000445.1 GCA_013361745.1 Gemmatimonadaceae bacterium
GAAGCGCGAGCACGTCCATCCCCGCGTACGCCGAAGGCAATTGTCCCTGGTTGTGGAACCCCGCGAAGGTCGCGGGAACCGAGAGCCGCTCCGCCGTGGCGCGGCAAGCTTCGCGCAACTCACCGTCACCGACGTAGACGACGTGTATGTCCCGCCGTCCGCTCGCCGCCACCGCTTCGAGGAGATCGAGGGGACGCTTCTTCGGCACGAGCTTGCCGACAAAAGCGGCGACCATCATGCCGTCCGCCACTCGCCACGCACGACGCACCGCCGCGACGTCGGTCGCGGCCGCGCCGTTGGCGAAGTGTTCGTTGTTCACGAAGTGCGGGGAGCGAACGACGCGACGCGCTCCGTAGAAGCGGAAATAAGCCTCGGACCGGATTCCGACCGCGAGACAGGCGGCGAAGCGCGGTATGAACTGCCGGTGCGTGAGCAGCCGAGCCCACGCGCGGAGCGGCGGGCGGCCGGGCCCCAGTTGCGAATCACCGCGAACGAGCAACGGCGTCCCGCCCGCCCATCACGAGGAACGCATCGAATCGCTGGTCGCGCAGGATGGTCGCGATCTCCGGCGTGTCGTACGCGCCGAAACCATCCCCGGCCGGCTCCGCCGACTCGTTGCGGAGAAAGCGGCTGTCGTACCCGCTCAGAAGGTCCACATCCCACTCGAAGGCGACGCCGAACCCCGCGCCCTGCTCCTCCGGCGTCGGGCGATGCGCATAGTAGACGGTCAGCTCGATGCCGGGACGCGCCGCGAGCTCACGGAAGAGTGGCGAGAAGTACTGGATGGGATGCGTGACGAGGACGCCCAGCCGCCGGCGCTCAACCATGGGAGTCCATGTGCGGGCCTGCCATCGCCAGTGCCTGCTCACCCGCGTCATCGACGACCTCGTCGAATATCGTGGCCAGCCGCCGCGTCATGTTTCGCGCGGAGTACTCCTCGAAGTGTCCCCAGCGAACGCGCTCCGGCGCGTAGTTCCCCGGCGTCACGACGCGGACCAGCGCGGCCGCGATCTCCTCGGAATGCTGCTCGGCGCGCGAATCGTCGGAGTAGGTCACGAGCTCGCCGGCGTGCGCCTCGCGGACGATGTCGCAGACCGTGCTCGCCTCGTGATAGACCGCGAGCATCGGACGCCGCGCGAGAATGTTCGGGAAGATCTTCGACGCGGTATAGTGCCGCTCGCTGCTCCCCAGGGCGAGGATGGCGTCCGCGGTGCAGAGGATGTTGAGCGCGTCGAGATAGGGAACACGCTTCGGGTGCTCTGTCACCTGCTCCGCGAGCCCCATCTCCCGCGCGACGGGGGCGACGCGTCCCTCGGTGGCGTTGGGATCGTAGGTCGTTCCGAAGAAGTGCAGGCGCAGGCGCTCGAAGACCGCGGGCGCGGTGTCGCGAAGCCGGAGCACGCCCGCAAAGAGCGCGCGCAGCGTCTCGAAGCCGTTAGGCAGCATCGCCCCGACGTACACCAGGTGCAGCTTTCCGTCGTTCGCATCCCGATACGGGTTCGCGCGCGGCTGGCTGCGGAGGGCGTCGAAGTCCGACGCCTCGAAGCCGTACGGAATTCCGGTGAACCTGTCGGCGGGGAGCCACGGGTAGCGGGCGCGGACGTCGTCATTCGTGCCGTCCGATACCGCCACGAAACGCGAGGCGTGCCGCACGACATCCGGCTCGAGCTTGATCGCGAGTTGCCGGAACCAGAACGCCTTGGTCCACCAGCGGCCGTCCGCTCCGATCGCGTTCACCCACGGATCGATGTAGTCGATCACGTACGGGATTCCGAAGCGTCGCTTGATGTAGGGACCATGCAGGAACGCGGGCCAGGGCGGTCCCGGGATGAACACGAGATCGGGACGCCGCCGCTCGATGACCTCGTTCAGGACGCGCCGCATCGGCAGCAGCGATCGGTATCCAAGGTCTCCGACACCGAAGCGGCGCGTGAGACGGAGCGGGAACGCGCGGCTCCGCGTCACGGGGACCGATTGCGGCGCAAGGCGATCAATGTCGGGGTCGGCCGGCTCCCCCATGTCCGCCGCTTCGACCGAGACGATCTCCGGCTGCCACCCGAATTCCGGCAGATGGCGCGCGAAGAAACGCACGCGATGCGTCGGTGGATAGCTGCTCGGGACGTAGCTCGGTGCGACGATCAGGACACGATGCATTTTCAGCGCGCGGCAGCGCCCCCCGATCGGCGATAGCCCTCCGCGTGAGCGCGGACCGCCGAACGGGGGGCGCGGAGGCCCAAATGGCTACGCTCCGGCGGAGACAGAAAGGCCACCACGCCGGCACGGGAGAGAGATTTTGGTGGCCCCGATAATCAAGTATTGTACCACGTATCGATCACTCACGTCACGGCCGACGTCGCTGGAATGATTCAGGTGCTTCACAGCCGACGAACCTCACTCGGCCCAGTTCGTAAGCGCCTCGAGCAAACGCTCGCGCTCGTGCTCCCACGAAAAACGCTGCTCCGCGGCTGCTCGTGACGCCTGCTTCGCCGACGCCAGACGTGCGGGATCGGAGACGAGCGCACGAAGGCCCGCGGCGAGCGCCACCGCGTCGCCCGCTGGAAATAGAAACCCCGCCGCCGGCGCTTGTTCCATCACACCGCGCTGCCCGGGGGTGTCGGTCGCCGCGACGGCGAGACCCGCCGCAAGATAGGTCAGCAGCTTGTTCGTCACGCAAAGGGCCCGGTTCTCGGAGGACCCGGTCTCCAGCGCCAGGCCGACATCGAACTGCGCCGACAACGCGGGCAGCTCATCTGGCGATACGATGGGCAGGAGATGAACGCGCTCGTCCAGGCCCAGCGCCGTCGCGTGCGAACGCAACTCGCGCATGAGCTCCGGCCGAGCTTCACCGCGAAGATAGATTTCGGTGCCGTCCCCGAGAAGCGCCATCGCGTCGAGCGCGGTCTGAATGCCTCGGTCGGGGCCGACCACCTGGGAGAACCAGTATAGCCGGGCCGGCTCGCCAGACCTCGCAGCTCCGTCGGAGCGGAGCGGAGGCAGCGCGAACGCGTTCAGCACCACGCGAGGACGCACGAGCCCATAAGCCTGCCTCAACGCGTCCGCGATGCCGTCGGAGCTTGCAACGACCCGGTCGCAGCGGGGCAGGTAATACCGCTCGACCTCTGCCACACGCGCCCGCGCGCCGGCATGCGCGGCGTCATCGGGCAGCTCGCCGACGTGCAAGTCTTCCGCGTCGAAGACGACGCGCGCACCAAGCGCACGGGCGGCGCGCGCGGCTGGCGGCAGCGCACCGAGCGTGTGCGCGACGACTACATCGGCTGGAGCGGCGCGCACCGCGCGCTCCAGCGCCCGAGGCCTCCGCTCGAGGGACTCCTCGGCGAGCCGCCGAATACGCAATCCCGCGTCGTGCATGCGGCGCGCAGCCTCGCGACGCACGCCATCCCACAGCCAACCGATCTGCCCGCGCAGCCCCACTCGCTCCGCGGCCACGGGGGTGGCACGCCACCGACGCGTCGCGAGGAGCTCGTCGTCGCGCGCGCGCAGATCGGCGCGGGCGTCCAGCCAGACGACGCGCACGTCGTGCCCCGCCGCCGTGAGAGTATCGGCCTCCTTGACGAGCCGTGGGTTGTTGCAGAGATGATGCTGCGTGACGAGACAGAACCGCATCAGCCGTTCAGCGCGCCGCCGGCGACGGATGGGCGCGGGGCGCTAGCGACGAAGCGTCGCGGCCCGCGACGCACCGCGCCCCCGGCCGCGGTGCGCTCGAGGACCGCGGCGACCTCTCGAACCATCCGCCGCGAGTCGAAATGCCGGACCACGATTTCGCGCAGCCGTGCGCCGAGCTCCGGGTCGCGGCGCCGCCAGCCGGCAAGTTCGCCAAGGCGCCCGGCAAGGGCTTCGTCGTCGCCCGGAGGGACGACGAAGCGCGCCGCCTCTCCGACGAGCACTTCGGGGACGCCGCCTAACGACGTGCCGACGGCTGGGGTTCCGCACGCCATCGCCTCGGCGAGCGTGCGCCCGAATGTCTCCGGTTCGATGCTCGGAAGGACGCATGCGTCGGCGGCGTTGTACAGCTCGACGACATCGGCACGGGGGCCAAGCCAGCGAACGGCGTCCGTGATCCCGAGCGAAGCGGCGAGCTCCTTCAACGTCGAGAGGTAGCGCTCTCCTTCGGCGGGATCGCTGTGCACGAGTGGGCGACCAACGACGAGCAATCGCGCCTCGGGAGCCGTGGTTCGTACGGCGCTGAATGCACGGAGAAGTCCTTCCAGATTTTTTGCCCGATCGATCCGCCCGACAAAGAGCACGGTGTAAGTATCGAGCGAAAGGCCGAGCGACGCGCGAATCGTCTCCCGGTCAGGAAGCGCGTGGAACCGTTCGACGTCGATGCCGTTCAGGACGACATCGATCGCGCGCGGATCGAAGCCGCGTTCCACGTAGGCACGCCGGGTCGCTTCCGATACCGCGATGAAGCTCGACACGCCCCTGAGACCGACTCTCCACTGCCCGCAGAACTCGCTCGGCGGAAATAGTCGGAGGTGGCAGACGAGCGGCACGCGAAGCAACCGCGCGACCGTCGCCGCGAACAGGGCGTCGTGATATTGATTGATGTAGATGATGTCGGGCCGCGAACGGAGGGCGCGGACGAGGGACACCGCGGCGGCCCAGGCCGATCGAAGCGGTCGCCGGCGGTCGATGGCATAGCCGCGCACTCGCGCGAGTCGCACTCCGGCAGCGGTATATCGGGAAAGCAGGTCGCCATCGGTGAGGTACGCGAGTGTCACCGCATGCCCTGCCGACGCAAGACCGGCGCACACGTCGAGGAGACTGTGCTCCTGCCCGCCGCGCATGCCCGAGGGCTCGCCCTCGAGCGCGAGGACGCGCATCATCCACGCGGGGGGCGAATGACGAAGAGCGTCTCGTGATCCGCGATCCCGAAACGGGCGCGCTCGGACGGCGCGAGGTCCGCCGAGACGTCGATGACTTCGGTCTCCATCGGCGCGAAGCGAGTTGCGATGTCGGCGTCTCCGTACTGGTTATAACGGCCCCCGTACCCCGCCTCTCGTTGCGACGCGGTACGCTCGCCCCGCAGGATGCCCTCCCCGGCGAGGATCATCCCGCCGGGGCGAAGCAGCGTGGAGAGCGCACGTACCGCGCGCCGGTCGTCGGCGACGCACATCAGCACGTGATTGAGCACGATGAGATCGTAGCTCGCGGGCGGGAGGTGCGGCTCGCAGATGTCGAGGTGGATGTGGCCCGGCGGCGGAGACTCGTAGTCGGTGAGATCATAGCGCCGGGCGAACCTCCCGAGCACGCGGCCGAGCGATTCCTCCGCGCTCGCGTGCAGGATGTCGATCGGCAGCATGAAGTTGGCCGGGATGAAGTCACGGTAGAACCGAGCGTACGCACGGTGCCGCTCGAGCGCGCCGCAGCTCGGACACGCGGCGCGGTTGCGCACGAAACCGTAACGCAGCTCGACGAACGGGAGGAACTCGCGGACCGTCGCATCGCACAGGGGGCATTCGCGTCCAGGCCCCGTTATGAGCCCGACCGCTCGCGCCGCGTAATATCGCGTGAGCGTGCCGATCGCGCCGAACCCGTGCTCACGTACTCCGCTGCGGTACGTCGCCACTACGCTCATATCACGCCCATCATCCGCTTCGCTGCGCGCTCGACGCGACCGCGAAGCCCGCTCCAGCTGCTCGTGCTGCGCTCCGCGAACTCGGCGAGGTTCAGGGGACGTGGCGTCGTCGGATCCATCACGACACGAGGAATCGAATAAGGAGACATCGCCCGTCCCTGCACGTACCCGGTACCCGCGAACGTCGCCTCGTATCCCGACCGCGACAGCTCATCGTCGCCAATGCTGCTGCCTTGCCACCACGGATAGGCGAACATCGTCGGCGCGTGACCCAAGGCATCCTCGAAGGCGGTCCGCCCCTCGGCGACCTCGCGCTTCACGCGGCGCTCGAACTCTTCGTTTGTCTCTAGTGACCCCACGACGTACGTACGCGAGCGCCAGCGGTACGCGAGCCGGAGGCGACGCAGCCGTTCGGAAATCTCCGCCAGCCAGGCCGGCGAGGAGATCGTCGCCGTCCCCTGTTCACTCGCCCACTCCGCGGCGAGGGCGATCACCTCTGGATGCGGATCGAAGCGCGGCGACGCCAGCTGCCCCGCCGAGGCGAGGAGCGGCGCGCCCATCGGCAGCGCGAGGTATTCCAGCCCGCCGATCTTCTGGCCGTGGACGACGCCCGTGAGGTGGCCCGATACGAACTGCCTTCGGTGCAGCGGTCCGTGATCCTGTACCGACCATTCTTCCGAGTGGGTCTCTCGGAACCACGCGAGACGATCGGCATCCGCGCGCCCGACGTTCACGAAGGTGACCCCGGGGCAGCCTTCCCGGCGCAGCGTGTCCCTGAACTCCACGTCCTCGGGGTGTCCATCATCGCTCGTGACGAGAGCGAGACGCTCGTCGGTCCCCGCGAGTCGACCGTGAACGAAGTCCAGCGCCTCGCGCGCCGAGACGAATCGCCAGCCGTCCTTTCGCAATGCGCGGATGTCGGCGCCGAGCACCGCCGGCTCGACGTCCCAGCTGTGATAGCTGAGCACCGCGAGCCGGGGTCCGCCGGGTTGAGAGAAGGCGCGCATCACCATGCTTCCGCGAGCACCGCGCGGAACTGTTCGCCGACAGCCGACCAGTCGAACCGCGCCGCCGCCCGCTCGCGCGCCGCGGCGCCGAGCCGTGAACGAAGCGCCTCGTCCGAGAGCAGCGAAGTCAATGCGGCCGATACCGCGCGCGCGTCGCCCGGATCGACGAGCAAGCCGGTCACTCCGTCGGCGACCGCGTCGGGAAC
>JABFXM010000605.1 GCA_013361745.1 Gemmatimonadaceae bacterium
GCAGGCTCACCGCGAGGCCCGCGTCCTCGCCAAGGATCACCGCGGTCTCGTAGACCTCGCGCACCAGCGGCTCGAGGTGGATCGGTTCCGTCGCCAGCTCGAAGCGCCCCTCGTCGGCGCGTGCGAGGGTGAGGAGGGAGTCGACCAGATCCGCCATCCGCGCGGTCTCCTGGAGCGCCTCTTCGAGCGCGACGAGCTGTTCCGTGTGCGACGATCGCGGGTTCATCGCCCGCTCGACGTCGGCGCGGAGCACCGTGAGGGGAGTCTTCAGCTCGTGGCTCGCGTCCGCGGTGAAGCGCCGCAGCGCGCCGAACGAGGTCTCGAGCCGGGCGATCATCGCGTTGAGCGTCGCCGACAGCCGGCCGAGCTCGTCCCCCGCTTCCGTCGGCAGACGGCGGTGGAGGCTGCGGCCGTCGCTGATCGCCTCCACCTCGTTGATGATCAGCTCGACCGGCTTGAATGCGAGCCCGGAGATGAAGTATGCGCCGAAGGCGCCGACGAGTATGAAGAGCGGGACGAGTCCGAGCATCGACATCGCCAGCGCGCTCGGCGCCGCGTCGGCGGAGCGCGTGTCCACGGCGCTCGCGACGCGCGCCACCTGCGATTGGGCGACGGTGTCCGGACGCGCCGCGAGGAGGAGACGCATCGAGTCGAGCTGAACGAACTGCGCCGGCCCGTCGAGTCGCGCCTGCAGCGCCGCCTGCTGCAGCCGGGCGAGATCGTCGAGGCTGAGCTGCCGGGCGAGGAAGGAGGCGTAGAGCGCGCGCCCGCTCGCGTCGAGGATGAGGACGTAGTCGCCGATCCCCTCCAGCTTCTTGTAGAGCTGCGGAGTGACCACCGGGCCCGTCGTCGAGTCGGTGCGCACCGTGAGGGGCATCCCCTCCTCTTCGGCGTTCGTCACCACGCGGAGCGCGGCGCCCGCCTGGTCCTCGACTCGTCCGGCGAGCTCGCGGTAGGCGCTCGCGCGTCGGGCCACGACGAGCACGAGGGAGAAGGCGATGAGCGTCGCGGCGAGTGCGAGCGCGTAGGCGGTCGTCAGCCGTGCGCGGACGGTGGCCACGGGTCAGTGCGTGATGAGAGAGAGGCGTCCGAGTCAGGCCTTGATGACGTAGCCGACTCCGCGGACGGTGGTGAGCAGCTTCCGCTCGTGCTTCGCGTCGATCTTCTTGCGCAGGTGGTTGATCACGACGTCGACGATGTTCGTGCCGGGATCGAAGTGATATCCCCACGCGTATTCGGTGATCAGCGTACGGCTCATGACGCGCCCGTGATGGCGCATCAGGTACTCGAGGACGGTGAACTCCTTGGGGGTGAGCTCGATCAGCTCTCCCTTCCGCCGCACCTCGCGCGTCGTCTGGTCCAGCTCGAGGTCCGCGACGCGCAGGGTCGACGACGCGATCGCGCGGGGCCGACGGGCCAGCGCCTCGACGCGCGCGAGGAGCTCCTCGAATGCAAAGGGCTTGGTGACGTAGTCGTCGGCGCCGGCACGAAGGGTCGACACCTTGGCGTCCACCGCGTCCTGCGCCGTGAGCACGAGCACCGGACGCTCGAAGCCGCGCCCGCGCAGCGCGGTGAGCACGTCGAGTCCGGACTTGCCCGGGAGGCGCATGTCGAGGATGACCAGGTCGAAGGCTCCGGTCGCCGCGCGCTCCTCGCCTTCCTCACCGTCGCTGACGAGCTCCACGCCCCAGCGCTGCTCCTCGAGCCCGCGCTTCACGAACTGGCCGACGGTCGGATCGTCCTCGATGACCAGGATCTTCATTGACTACCAGGAGACGGAACGGCGGGGGCCACGAGGCATGAGGCTAGTGTCATGACTGCCGAGTCACGAGACAGGACACTAAAGCACGAGGCAGCGGAGCGCCATTGGCGGCCCGCTGCCTGTCGCGTGACGATGCGCCGCCGCGCTAGCCCTCGCGCGGCCGCTGGAAACCGTATTCGCGGATCTTTCGATAGAGAGTCTTCGAGGAGATGCCGAGCACCGACGCCGCGCGCCCCTGATGCCAGTTCGACTGGTGCAGGATCGCCTCGATGTGGCGGCGCTCCAGCTCCTCGAGGGTGAGATCGCTCCCCGCGGCACGCTCACCGTCACCGTTCGTCGGCGGCGCGAGGGGGAGATCGCGCGCGTAGATCACGCCGCCGTTGGCGAGCAGCACCGCGCGCTCGATGACGTTGCGCAGCTCGCGCACGTTTCCCGGCCACGAGTATTCCTGCAGCTCCGCCACCGCCTCCTCGCTCAGTTTCGGCGGGTTCGCGCCGCCGTAGCGTCGCAGGAAGTGGCCGGCGATGAGCGGGATGTCCACCGTTCGATCGCGCAGCGGCGGCAGCGTGATCCCGAGCGTGTTGATGCGGTAGAGCAGGTCCTGCCGGAACTGCCCGTCCTGCACCATGCGGCCGAGATCCTTGTTCGTCGCCGCGATGATGCGGACGTTGACCTCCACCTTCTGCGTGCCGCCGACGCGGAAGAAGGTGCCCGTCTCGAGCGCGCGGAGCAGCTTGCCCTGGAGCTTCGGGTCGAGCTCTCCGATCTCGTCCATGAAGAGGGTGCCGCCCGCCGCCATCTCGAACAGTCCCGTCTTGCGCGCGAGCGCGCCCGTGAACGCACCCTTCTCGTGGCCGAAGAGCTCACTCTCCATCAGGTTCTCGGCGATCGCGGCGCAGTTGATGTCCACCAGCGGCGCGTCGGCGCGATTGGAGAGACGATGCACCGCCTTCGCGACGAGCTCTTTTCCCGTTCCGCTCTCGCCGGTGATCAGCACCGACGCGTCGCTCTTCGCGACGCGCTCCACCATCTGCAGCACCGCCTGCATCGGGGCGTACTGCGTGATGATCTCCGGCACCGCGTCGACGCGCGAGAGTCGCGACTGGAGAAAGGCGTTCTCGCGCGCGAGCTGTCGCTTCTCCCACGCGCGGCGGACCAGCACGTCGATCTCCGCCATGCGATACGGCTTCGACATGTAGTCGTAGGCGCCGAGCTTCATCGCGGTGATCGCCGTCTCGATCGTGCCGTTGCCGGTGATGATGATGACCTCCGGCGGCGTCGGCTCCTCGCGTACCTGCCGCAGCACCTCGAGCCCGTCCATCTCCGGCATCACGATGTCGAGCAGCGCGACGTCGTACGACTCGGCGCGCATCGCGGCGAGCGCGGCGCGACCGTCGCGACAGGTCGTCACGGAATATCCGCGTCCAGTGAGGAAGCCCTCGAGGATCGTGCCGAGGTTCGCTTCGTCTTCCGCGACGAGGACCTTGATCCGCGTCTGCTCCTTCATGTGGTCACCCGCGGCAGAAAGATGCGAAAGGTGGCGCCCTGCCCGACTGCGCTGTCCACCTCGATGCGGCCACCGTGCTCCGCGATGATCCCGTAGCAGATCGACAGGCCAAGGCCCGTGCCGCGCCCCGGCGGCTTCGTCGTGAAGAAGGGCTCGAAGATCTTCCGGAGATCGGGACGCTTGATCCCGTGCCCGTCGTCGGCGACTTCGGCGACGATCGAGTCGCCGTTCCCCGCGCCGCGCGTGCGCAGCTTCACGCGCCCCTGCTCCTGCATCGCGTCGGTCGCGTTGAGGAGGAGGGCCATGAACACCTGGATGAGCTGCTCCGCGTTGCCGTCGACCATTGGTACCGACTGCCGGTCGAGATCGAGCTCGATCGACATCTTCTTGAAGGTCGCGTGGTGCTTGAGAAGGAAGAGCGTCTTCTCGATTACTTCGTTCAGGTCCACGAGCTCCTTGCCGACGGCGCGCGGACGACTGAACTCGAGCAGCCCGTTCACGATGCGCTTGCAGCGATGCACCTCCTGCTCGATGATCGACAGGTAGTCGTCGCTCTCGCGCGGCGTTTCCTGGCCCGCTTCGGCCATCTCCCTGAGCTTGAGCTGCAGGCTCTCGCCGCAGGCGGCGATCGTCGCGAGGGGATTGTTGATCTCGTGCATGACGCCCGCGGCGAGCGTACCGATCGCCGCGAGCTTCTCCGCCTGCGCGAAGCGCTGCTGTGCCTCGCGCCACTCGGTGATGTCCTCACCGATGGTGATCACGTGCGTCACCGCGGTGTCATCGACGCGCATCGGGATCTTCGTGATGCGGTAGGTGCGATGCTCGCCGGTCGCCTTGCTCTCCATCTGGAACTCGGCGATGCGTCCCGTCGAGAAGACGTCCTCGAACTCCTCGCGCAGCAGCTCGGCGGGCTGGCGGTGGAGGATCTCGAAGATCGTGCGCCCGATCGCCTCCTCACGGGACACGCCCTGCATCCCCGTCTCGCGCTTGCGATTCCACGCCTGGATGCGGAACTCGCGATCGATCACATAGAGCCCGACGGGCATCGAGTCGATGATGCGCTCGGTGAAGCGACGCTGCTGCTCGATCTGTCGCGTGCGGAGCGCGACCTCCGTCTCGAGCTGGCGTGAGTACTCCGCGTGCACGAGCGCCGGCGCGACCATGGTGCCGATCGTCGTGAGCAGCACGAACTCCTCGGTGGAGACCTCGCGCTCCATCCCGACCACGATCGCACCGAGAAGGCGCGGGCCGGTGGTCAGCCGGGCGAGCGCGAGCCCATCGCCGACGAGGGAGTTGTCATCGAGCCGCTTCCGGACATCGGCGACG
The DNA here is from genome assembly GCA_013361745.1 of Gemmatimonadaceae bacterium. Taxonomy (GTDB): domain Bacteria; phylum Gemmatimonadota; class Gemmatimonadetes; order Gemmatimonadales; family Gemmatimonadaceae; genus JABFXC01. The sequence goes on from JABFXM010000605.1 coordinate 4,596, forward strand.
GTGGTCGCGGAATCGCCGAGCGAGTACGCGCGCCAGAGTCCCGTCTCGTCGACGCGCCAGAGGGAGCACTCGTGCGCGCCGAGCGCGTCGGCGACGATCCCCAGCACGCTCGGCACCACGCGGTCGAGCGCGTCCCCGGTCGCGAGCAGCGCCGCCACGTCCGCGATCGTCGCGATCGCGGGCGAGACGAGCTTGAGCGCGCTCGTTGGGGAAAGCCTGGCTGCGTGGGACACTGAACCTCTCGGGACTCGGCGTGCCTCATCCGGGAATCGGACGAGGCACGAGCTCACAACGGACCGGCCTTAATGGTGGCGAACAGGCACGGGACATTATGACCGATGAAATGCCCAGTTCGTCACATCTGCCGATTCGACCCCGCGCGCGCAACGGTGGCAGCGGTCGATGGCGCTCAGGTGCAAGAACGGCAAGTGATTACGGGTACATCGGTTGCCCATTCGGGGACCGGCCGGGCGCGGAGGACCGCCGCCCGATGATCAAAGAGCTCCAGTCCAACCGAAAGGAGGAACAGATGGCCTACCGCACGATGACCACGACCCCGGCGTTCAGCCTCCGCCGCGAGATCGACCGCCTGTTCGACGATGCCTTCGGCGGCAACGGAATGCGTGGAACCAGCGCCTGGATCCCCCCCGTCGACGTCCGCGAGTCCGACAGCGAGCTGGCGCTCGTCTTCGAGATCCCCGGTGTCTCGCCCGATCAGATCGACGTGACCACCGACAACGGGGTGCTCACCGTTCGCGGAGAGAAGCGCGAGGAGCGGAAGGAGGGGAACGAGCAGCAGTATCATCTGGTGGAGCGCGTCTACGGCAGCTTCTCGCGCTCCTTCCAGCTCCCGAAGAACCTCGACGAGTCGAAGATCGACGCGCACTTCGAGAACGGCGTGCTCACGGTCCGCATCCCGAAGGCGGCGCTCCCGCAGCCGAAGAAGATCCAGGTGAAGGCCGGCGGGAGCACCGGCGGGGAGAAAGTGGAGACCCGCTGACGCAGGGGTCAGGGGTCGGGGGTCGGGGCTCGGCAGGATGCGGAACGAGGGAGTGGCCGAACGGCCCTCCCTCGTCCCACATCCCCTATCTGCCGACCCCTTACCCCTGACCCCTGCCCTTAGAGCTCCATCCTCGTGCCTAACCGTTCCTCGCGCTTCGTTCCGTCGGTGACGACGGTGACGCGGTCGCCGGTGATCACGACGTCGAGCGTCATGCCGCGGATCTTCACGCCGCGCAGCTCGACGTGGTCGAGGCCGAAGGGGAACGGGTCGATGGTGATCCCCTGCGCGTGCGGCCGGATGCCGACGACGTACTGGATGATCAGGTCGTCGATCGCGGCGAGCAGATGATCGTCCGCGCCGCCGACGAGCGAGGGATGGCCGGTGAAGGGGTTGTAGTCCGGGTAGCAGTTCGGGCGGCCGAGGTCTCCCTCGTGGAAGAGCATCCGGACGAAGCGATGCAGGAGCTGCGCGACGTTCCGGCGCAGGTGCGGCGCGTACGCGACCGCGGCACGCGCGGCGCCCTCGATCGTGGCGCTCGTCACGAAGGGAATCGTCCGTCCCCCGCGCGGCGCCGCGTCCCCTTCCCCGCCGCGGTCGGCGTACGGGGTGAAGGAGAGATCGTCGAGCGAGACGGAAGGGACCGGGAACGCGGTCCAGAAGCGATCGGGGTCGAACAGGTTGCGCTCGAGCCCCGCGAGATGAGCGGCGTTGGCGATGTCGGTGGCGTAGACGAAGAATCCGTTCGCGGCGCGCACCGCGGACCGCTCGCCGGTGGCGACATCGAAGTCGCGAAAGAGACCCTCCGCGCCATCCCACATCCGCTCGCGCACGGCCCGCGTGGAGCGCTCGGCGAAGGTGCGCCAGCGGAGCACGTCGTCCGCGGCGCCGGCGCGCGGCGCGAGTCGCTCGAGCGCGCGAAAGAGGGTGTACGCCCAGACGGTCGCGTCGACCGCCTTGAGCGGGCTGCCTAACGGCCGGCCGGCGAAGCGGGGCGAGGCCTCGCGTGGGGCCGGGTCGCCGGTCGCGTCGAACATCCCGGTCGCGTCGCGATCGCGCTCGCGGATGAGCCATTCGGCGTAGCGCGCGAAGGGGCGATAGACCTCACGCGCGAAGTCGTCGTCGGGGGCGGCGGCGTCGAGGGCGAGGAGTGCGTCGCCCCATGGCGCGGGCTCCGATCCGGAGGCGGCGGCCGGGTCGAGCGGGACGCGC
>JABFXM010000154.1 GCA_013361745.1 Gemmatimonadaceae bacterium
GATCGGGCGGCCCTCCGGCCACCGCGTCCAGATCGACGCCGCGAAAATCGCGAGCGCCGCCACGAGAGCGAGCGTCGGCAGATCCCCGCGGAAGACCCCGAGCCGCTCTCCGTGCACGACGATCGGCAGCAGTCCCGCCAGCGCCGCGCCCGCGAGCACGAACGGCTGATGCCCCGCCTCGCGCGCGATGCGGAAGAACTCCCCCGCGCCCAGCGCCGCCGCGATCGCGAGCAGCGCCGCCAGCGCCCAGTCGCCGTACCAGATCGCGCCTAACGCGACGGGGATCGCCACCACCGAGAAGAGAACCCGGCGCGTCAGCTCCGACACGCTACGCCGAGACCTTTCCGAACCGGCGCTCGCGACTCTGATACGCGACAATCGCCTCGTACAGCTCGCGCCGCCCGAAGTCGGGCCAGAGCACCGGCGAGATGTACAGCTCGGCGTACGCGACCTGCCAGAGCAGGAAGTTCGAGATCCGCTGCTCGCCCGAGGTCCTGATCAGGAGATCCGGATCGGGACACCCGGCGGTGAAGAGCCGCTTCTCGATCTCCGCCTCGGTGATCTCGCCCGGCGAGAGCTTTCCTGCCGCGACGTCCGCCGCGATCGACCGCGTCGCGCGGAGGATCTCGGCCCGGCTCCCGTACGAGATGAAGAGGTTCAGCGTCAGCCGGTCGTTGTGTGCCGTCTGCGCCATCACGCGGTCGACCGCGGCGCGCGCCGGCGGCGTCAGGCGATCGAGCTCGCCGAGCACCATCACCCGCACGCCGCGCTCCGCCAGCTCGTTCGCCTCGCGCGCGATGTATTCCTCGAGCAGCGACATCAGCGCCGAGACTTCGGTAATCGGTCGCTGCCAGTTCTCCTGCGAGAACGCGAACAGCGAGAGCACCTCCACCCCGGCCTCGATCGCTCCCTCGACCACCTCGCGCACCGACTTCATTCCGCTGCGGTGCCCCATCGGTCGTGGCATCAGGCGCTCGCGCGCCCAGCGTCCATTGCCATCCATGATGATGGCGATGTGGCGCGGCACGGCTCCGTTGAGGCGGATGCGCGCGAGCAGATCGGCGGCGGTCATCACGAGCGTCGGCCCTCGCGGGCTCAGACCTCCATGATCTCGGCTTCCTTCGCCTTGATCAGATCGTCGATCTTCTTGATCGCGTCGTCGTGCACCTTCTGGATGTCCTTCTCGAAGTGCTTCTTGTCGTCCTCGGGGACGCCGTCCGACTTCTTCACCTTGTCGCGCGCTTCCGTGCGCGCGTGGCGGATGGCGACGCGACCTTCCTCGGCGTACTTGTGGACGATCTTCACGAGGTCCTTGCGCCGCTGCTCGTTCATCGACGGCAACGGCACGCGGACGATGTTCCCCTGCACCGCCGGGTCGAGCCCGAGATCCGACTCGCGGATCGCCTTCTCGACCGCCTTGATCTGCCCCTTGTCGAAGGGCGTCACGATCAGCATCCGCGGCTCCGGCGCGGAGACCGTCGCGACCTGGTTGATCGGCATCTGCTGGCCGTACATCTCGACGCGCACGGTGTCGAGCATCGTCGGCGACGCCTTCCCCGAGCGGACGCCGGAGAACTCCTTGCGCGTGTTGTCGATCGCGCGGTCCATCTGCTGCCGCGCCGAATTGAGAATGGGTGTGAGTGCGCTCATCTGACGAGGGTGCCCACGCGCTCGCCGCGGGTCGCGGCCGCGACGGCGCCTTGGCTGTGGATGTTCAGCACGATCAGCGGAAGCTTGTTCTCGCTGCAGAGCGTGATCGCCGTCTGGTCCATCACCCCGAGCTGATCGACGATCACGTCGCGGTAGCTCATCTCGGTGAAGAACTTCGCCTGCGGGTCCTTCTTCGGGTCGGCCGAATACACCCCGTCGACGCTGGTCGCCTTGATGATGACGTCGGCCTTCATCTGGATCGCGCGCAGCACGGCGGCGGTGTCGGTGGAAAAATACGGGTTCCCCGTTCCCGCGGCAAAGATCACCGTCCGTCCCTTCTCGAAGTGCCGCAGCGCGCGGCGGCGGATGTACGGCTCCGCGAGCTACTCCATCCGGATCGCCGTCATAACACGGGTGTCGACGCCCATCCGCTCCAGCACGTCCTGCAGCGCCAGCGCGTTGATGACGGTGCCGAGCATCCCCATGTAGTCGGCGCCGACGCGGTCCATGCCGACCTTCGCCAGCTGTGCGCCGCGGACGATGTTCCCGCCCCCGATCACGAGCCCGACGCTGACTCCCTGATCAACCACATGCTTCACTTCACTGGCGAGCCGCTTCACGACGTCGAAGTCGAAGCCGAATCCTTTCTCCCCGGCGAGCGCCTCGCCGGAGAGCTTGAGGAGGATCCGCTTGTAGTGCAGGTCGGGCACTGGTGGCCTTACTCCTGGCCCATCTGGAAGCGCGCGAAGCGGCGAATCTTCAGCCCCGCGCCTGCGGCGCTCACGATGTCGCGGATCGACTTCGAGTCGTCGCGGATCCACGGCTGGTCCACCAGCGTGACCTCCTTGTAGTACTTCTCGATCCGGCCGCCGACCATCTTCTCGACGATGTTCGCCGGCTTCCCGCTAGCCGCCGCCTGCTCGGTGAAGATGCGCCGCTCGCGGTCGACGAGATCCTGCGGGACCTCCTCGCGGTTCACCGCCGCCGGCACCGTCGGCACGCCCGCCGCGACGTGCTCGGCCACCGTGCGCGCCAGCTGCTGCACCGCATCGCCGCTGCCGCCGGTCACCTCGACCATCGCCGCGACCTTGCCGTTGTGGTGGACGTAGGTGCCGAGCGCGCCGTCGGTCTTGAAGCGCGCGTAGCGGCGAACCACGAGGTTCTCACCGATCGTCCCCGACAGCTCCTTCAGCGCGCCTTCGACCGTCGTGCCGCCGACCTTCTGCGAGAGGAGCGCCGAGCCCTCGGCGTTGTTCACCACCCCGTCGATCGCGTCCGCCTTCAGCAGCGTGTCGGCGATCTGGTCGACGAGCTTGCCGAAGCCCTCGTTCCGCGCGACGAAGTCGGTCTCGGAGTTCACCTCGACGAGGACGCCGGTCTTCCCGTCCGGGCTCACGCGGGCGACGATCTTCCCCTCGCTCGCCGCGCGCCCCGCGCGCTTCTCGGCCTTCGCGATCCCCTTCTTGCGGAGGAGCTCGATGGCGGACTCCATGGTCCCCTTCGTCTCCTCGAGCGCCTTCTTGCATTCCATCATCCCGGCGCCGGTGCGCTGGCGGAGCTCCTGCACGTCCTTCGCCGTGAACGTCGTCGTCGTGGTCATCTCGTCATCCCTGCGTGAACCGCTGTGTCGTGGAAACGCCGCCGACCGAACGGCCGGCGGCGTATGGATTCTACATAAAGTGCCGTGCGACGACAGGCCTCAGGCGCCGGCTTCCTCGCCCTCGTCGCCGCCCTCGGCGCCCTCACCGCCTTCGGCTGCCTCTCCCTCGGCGCCGCCCTTCCGCATCGCGGCGATCGCCTCGGGCTTCGCCCGGCGCCGGCGCGGACGGCGACGGCGCTTGCGCTCGTCGTCACCCGCCGCGGCTTCCATCCCGCGATCGCTGCTGTAGGTGCTCTCCTCGCCTTCCTCGACCGACGCGCGCACCGGAGCCTCGCGGCGCGCCTCCTCGATCGTGTCGGCGATGGTCTTCGTGATCAGCTCGACCGAGCGGATCGCGTCGTCGTTGCCCGCGATCGGCACCGTGATCAGATCCGGGTCCGCGTTCGTGTCGACGACGGCGACCATCGGGATCCCGAGCTTGTTCGCCTCGCTGACCGCGATGCGCTCCTTCTTCGAGTCGACGACGAAGATGAGGCCGGGCAGGCGCATCATGTTGCTGATGCCGCTGAAGTACTTCGCGAGCTTGTCGCGCTCGCGCGACATCATCAGCTGCTCCTTCTTCGTGTAGTTCGAGAACTCGCCGCCCTCTTCCGCACCGGCCTGCAGCTCCTTGAGCCGACGGAGCTGCTTCTTCACGGTGTTGAAGTTGGTGAGCATCCCGCCGAGCCAGCGCTCGGTGACGTACATCGCGCCGCAGCGCTCCGCTTCCTGCCGGACGAGGCCGGCGAGCTGGCGCTTGGTGCAGACGAAGAGGACGTTCTCGCCGCGCATGATGACCTCGCGCACGAGCTTCTGCGCGAGCTCCACCTGCCGGAGCGTCTTCTGGAGATCGATGATGTGGATCCCGTTCCGCTCCGCGAAATTGAAGTGGCGCATCTTCGGGTTCCAGCGGCGGGTCTGGTGTCCGAAATGGACACCGGCGGCGAGCAACTGCTCGAGGGTGATGCCGGCCATGCGAACTGCTCCTGATCGGTTCGTGTCGTCCGCGGCTCTTCGCTGCCATCGCCGACCGGAACGTATCCGGCACCCGACGACGACTGGAACCGCGTGTGAGATCGGTGCGCGCGACGATCGCGCGCACCGTGCTGCGTCCTGCCTAGCGCTTGCTGAACTGGAAGCGCTTGCGGGCCTTCGGACGGCCCGGCTTCTTGCGCTCCACCGCGCGCGCGTCGCGCGTCAGGAGCCCGAGGTCACGCAGCTTGCGCCGATGACCTTCGTCGATCTTCACCAGCGCGCGGGCGACCGCGAGCCGGAGCGCGCCGGCCTGACCGGTGACGCCACCACCCTCGAGGTTCGCCTTCACGTCGTAGCGGCCGAGGAGGTCGGTCGCGGTGAACGGCTGCTGGATCGCGGAGACGAGCGAGGGGCGCGGGAAATAGTCGCCGAGCGTCCGCCCGTTGACGTCCCACTTGCCGCTGCCGGCCTTCAGGTACACGCGGCAGACCGCTTCCTTCCGCCGACCGACGCTGTGGATCTGGCTGTCCGCCATTACTTCGTCTCGCTCTGCTTGAGGTTCAGGGTCTTGGGCTGCTGGGCCTTGTGCGGATGCTCGGCGCCGGGGTAGACACGGAGCTTCAGCCGCAGCTTCTGGCGGCCGAGGGCGTTCTTCGGGAGCATCCCGTAGACCGCCTTCTCGATCACCCGCTCCGGGTGCTTCGCGATCACTTCCGCGAAGGGGGTGAAGCGCTCGTGTCCCATGTAGCCCGTGTGGCGGAAGTACTGCTTCTGCTCCGCCTTCTTGCCGGTCACCGCGACCTTCGCCGCGTTGATGACGATGACGTTGTCGCCCGTGTCCATGTGCGGGGTGAACGTCGGCTTGTGCTTGCCGCGGATGATCTTGGCGATCTGCGACGCCAGGCGGCCGAGCACCATGCCCTCGGCGTCGACGACATACCAGTCGTGCTGGATGTCGGTCGGGGTGGCGGTGAAAGTCTTCATGACAGGTCCAGAGAATTCAGTCGGAGCCCTCGCGCATCCGGATCGGTGCGCCGAAGGCCCTAGGGGTTTTTCGACAGACAAGTAAGCTACGAAAGGAGTTAGGCGTTGTCAACGGACTGGGCTTGCGCGATCTCGGCGTCCTCGCGAGCGTTGCGCATGGCCATCTCGCACCCCTCCCCGAGCCCTCGCCAGAGGCCCGCACATCGCGCCGTCGCGGCGTTAGTCGCTGGCATCGCCGCGTTCGTCTCGGTCGCCGCTTCGTGCGGCGGTCGCAACGACGCCACCCTCACCGGCCTCTGCGAGGGGCACGCGGCGACGCAGCGCGTCGCGGCGACGGTCGACACGGTCCTCCCCTACGCGGGCGCCGGCCTCGCCGCGCTGAAGGGCACGCGCTTCACCCTCGGTCTCGCCTTCTCGCCGCCGCCGCCGACCGGCCCGGCCGCGGGCACCGCCGAGTGCCAGGGCGCGATCGGAGAGGCGCGCTTCAGCGGCGACCTGCCGGCGCCGCTTCGAACCGCGGCCGCGGAGAACGGCATCGCCGGATGGCGGATCGAGGGCGACACGATCCTCGTCGGACTCAACCCGCGCGCGCGCGACAACAACCTCGTGATGTCGCTCCCGCTGAAGGGCGGACGCGGCCACTGGTCGCTCTCGACCTTCGCCGGCGAAGTCGCGCGCGGAAACGCGACCGCGGGACGTTGAAGCGCCGCTACTCCATCTCGACGAGCAGGGCGCCCTTCTCCACCGCCTGACCGACGGCGGCGTGCACCGCCTTCACCCGACCGGCCGCCGCGGCACGGAGCTCGTTCTCCATCTTCATCGCCTCGATCGCGACGAGCCCCTGCCCCGCCGCCACTTCATCGCCGACCGAGACGTTGACGCGGACGATGAGCCCGGGCATCGGTGCCTTCAGCGGCGCTGGCCCCGTCGGCGCGCTCGACGCACCCGAGAGCGCGCGGATCGCGTGCGTCCGTTCGTCCACCGCGTCCACCTCGTAGCGATGGCCGTCCAGCCAGAGGGTGTAACGGCCGCGGCGGTCGCCGCGCCGCACGACGACGCGATGCACCTCGTCGCCGAGGGTGACGAGCTTCACCGGCGTGCCCGCGAGATCGTCGACGCGAGCCGCGACCGGCGCTCCCTCGACATGCACCCCCTCACCGTCGAGCGTGACCTCGCGCTCCTCCCCGTTCACGTTGACGATGTACTTCACGCGGCCTCCGGAACGAGCTCGCACACCGTCTCGACGTGCGCGGTCTGGGGAAACATGTCGAACGCGATCGCGTCGCGGATGCGGTAGCTCGGCATGCGCGCGAGGTCCCGTGCGAGCGTCGCCGGATCGCAGCTCACGTAGATCACCGCGTGCGGCGCCGGCCGCGCCGCCTCGAGCACCTCGGTGACGCGCGCGTCCACCCCGGCGCGCGGCGGATTGATCACCACCACGTCGGCGGGAAGCGCCGCCGCCAGATGATCCTCGACGCGTCCGCTCACCGCGGTCGACGGCGCGGACAGCCGCCGCGCCGCGAATGCCG
>JABFXM010000356.1 GCA_013361745.1 Gemmatimonadaceae bacterium
GCGCAGTCGATGGACGCGCTCTCCTCGCAGGCGACGATCGCCGGCTACAAGGCGGCGCTCCTCGGGGCGAACGCGCTCCCGAAGTTCTTCCCGATGCTGATGACCGCCGCCGGCACGATCCGGCCGGCGAAGGTGCTCGTCATCGGCGCCGGCGTCGCGGGGCTGCAGGCGATCGCCACCGCGAAGCGCCTCGGCGCGGTCGTCGAGGCGTTCGACACGCGCCCCGCGGTCGAGGATCAGGTGAAGAGCCTCGGCGCGAAGTTCGTCTCGCTCGAGCTCGAACAGCACGCCGCCGAGGACGCGGGCGGCTATGCGAAGGCGCTGTCGGCGGATCACCTCCGCCGCGAGATGGAGCTGATCGCGAAGCACGTCGCCGAGGCGGACGTCGTCATCACGACGGCGCAGATCCCGGGGCGTCCGGCGCCGGTGCTGATCACGCAGGAGATGCTGGGCGCGATGAAGGCCGGCTCGGTGATCGTCGATCTCGCCGCGGAGAGCGGCGGAAACTGCGAGGCGAGCCAGCCGGGACGCACCGAGGTCGTGAAGGGTGTGACGGTGATGGCGCCGCTCAACCTGCCGAGCGAGCTCGCGCTGCATGCGAGCCAGATGTACGCGCGCAACGTGACCTCGCTCATCGAGCTCATCGCGCCCAAGGGAACGCTCACCATCGACATGAACGACGAGATCGTTCGCGGCGCCTGCGTCACGCACGCGGGCCAGGTGCTCCATCCCGCGGGACAGAGCGCCGCGCCGTCGCAGACCGGAGCAGCCAAGTGACCCAGGAACTCGTACTCGGGATCTACGTCCTCATCCTCGCGGCGTTCGTCGGCTTCGAGGTCATCTCGCGTGTGCCGGCGGTGCTGCACACACCGCTGATGTCGGGGACGAACGCGATCCACGGAATCGTGATGCTCGGCGCGATGCTCGTCGCCGGGAGCGCGGACACTCCACTGCTCCGCGGCCTCGGCGTCGTCGCCGTGGCGCTGGGGGCGGCGAACGTCTTCGGCGGATTCGTCGTCACCGACCGGATGCTCGAGATGTTCAAGGGGCGCGACGCGAAGCCGGCGGCGGAAGCCGCGGGCGCGACGGCGAGCAACGGCGCGAAGGGCAACGCCGCGAGCGGCAACGGCGCGAAGGGGGCGAGATGAGCGGCGACCTGAGGTTCACCGTCATCAGCCTGAGCTACGTCGCCGCGGCGCTGCTCTTCATCTTCGGGCTGCGGCGGCTGAGCACTCCGCGCACCGCGCGCTCGGGGAACCGGCTCGCGGCGACCGGGATGCTCGTCGCGCTCGTCGCGACGCTGCTCGACCGCAGCATCGTCTCGTGGTGGGAGATCGCGATCGGGACGGCGGTCGGCGCGGCGATCGGGATCTACAGCGCGCGGCGCGTCCACATGACCGCGATGCCGCAGATGGTGGCGCTCTTCAACGGGATGGGCGGCGCGACCGCGGCGCTCGTCTCGATCGCGGAGTTCATCCGCGCGGCCAACCACGCCGAGCTTCCCGGCACGGGCGCGGCAATCTCCGGAGCGTTAGGCATCGCGATCGGCGCGATCTCCTTCACGGGCAGCCTCATCGCCTTCGGCAAGCTGCAGGAGATCCTGCCCGGGCGTCCACTGCTCTTCCCTGGGCGCCACGTCGTGAACGGCGCGCTCGCGCTCGCGATCATCGCGCTCGGCACCTGGATCGCCAGCGGGACGATCACGCAGTCGAGCGTGTGGGGGCTGTTCGGCGTCGCGCTGCTGCTCGGCGTGCTCGTCGTGCTGCCGATCGGCGGGGGCGACATGCCGGTGATGATCTCGGTGCTGAACTCCCTCACCGGCGTCGCCGCGGCGCTCACCGGCATCGTGCTCAGCAACCAGGTGCTGGTGGTGGCGGGGATGCTCGTCGGCGCGTCGGGCACGCTGCTGACGCTGCTCATGAGCCGCGCGATGAACCGCTCGCTCACGAACGTGGTCTTCGGCGGCTTCGGCGCGACGACGGCGGCCACCGGGACGGCGGTCGCGCGCCCGGTGCGGCAGACGTCGGCCGAAGACGCGGCGGTGGCGATGGCGTTCGCGAACCGGGTGATCGTGATTCCGGGCTACGGCCTCGCGGTCGCCGAAGGGCAGCGTCAGGTGAAGGAGCTGAGCGCGGAGCTGGAGAAGCGCGGGGTGGACGTGAAGTACGCGATCCACCCGGTGGCGGGGCGCATGCCCGGACACATGAACGTCCTCCTCGCGGAAGCCGACATCCCGTACGACCAGCTGCTCGACATGGAGCAGATCAACCAGGAGTTCGACCACACCGACATCGCGCTCGTCGTCGGCGCGAACGACGTGGTGAACCCCGCCGCGCGCACCGATCGCAGCAGCCCGCTGTTCGGGATGCCGATCCTCGACGCGGACCACGCGAAGAACGTGATCGTGCTGAAGCGCAGCATGAACGCAGGCTTCGCGGGTGTGGACAACGAGCTGTTCTACTCACCGAACACGCAGATGCTCTTCGGCGACGCGCGGAAGTCGCTCGGCGCGCTGACGGAGGCGCTGAAGGGAGTCTGACGCTCGGTCGCTGGCGAGTCAGCGCGCGAGTGCCGCCTTCCGCAGATCCTTGTAGCCGATGAGGATGATGTGGTTGTCGCGGAGCGCCTGCCTGAACTCGGGGCTCGTCACGACCTCGTAGTCGCGCTGGCGCCAGGCGGATCCGTACGGCTCGTGGTCGACGGTCACCGCCTGGAGCTCGGCGTCATCGTGGCCGAGGTGGACGATCATCTCGCTGACTCCGGGCTTGAGCTTCGTGAGCGCGTCGAGGTAGAACTGCTTCCACCGCGCGCGCGGGACGTCGTCACCCGCCATGACGACGGTGTCGATGACGATGTCGCGCGCGGTGAGCTTCGCGCGGTCGAGCCCGGGCATCCCCTTCACCGCGAGGAAGGGGAGCCCGAACGCATGGGCGACCTTCACGTAGGTCGCGAGCAGCGCCGGCGTGGCGAACAACGTCCCCATGTGACTGTCGACGTGCGTCGGTTCGATGCCTAACGCCCGGGCGCGATTGATCTGCGCGCGGAGCTCGCGCTCGACGTCTGCCAGCTTCGCCCGCGCGACCACGGGCGGGACGTCGGCGGGAAAGACGCCCGTCGAGTCGAGCAGGCTGCGGACGCTGTCGCGCGAGGCGACGCTCCCCCACTTGTAGGTCGCCCACTCGGCGGTGAGGGTGAGGTGCAGCCCGAGATCCGCGCCGGGATGTGCCTTCGCGTACGCCGCGACCTCGGTGACCCATGGCGTCGGCATCATGATGCTCGCCGAGGAGACCGTGCCGCTGTCGAGCGCGGCGAAGCTCGCGACGTTCTCCGAGTGCGCGACGCCCAAGTCGTCGGCGTGGAGGATGAGCAGCTTCGCGTCGGACGGATATCCGAGCCGCTCAGCGACGGTGCGCGTCTGGGCGGCGAGAGGGGACGCGAGCAGAAACAGGACGAGCGACGGCCAGTACGGACGCGGCATGGATGTCTCCGGGTGGCGAGGTGCGGATCGAGGCTGCCACTACGGTATCACCGCGGAACTCTTGTGGGCAGACCCGCGGGATGATACCGTCGCTGCGCCTTTCTCTCTCGCGCTGCGCAGACTCGCATACAGGAGCTCCGATGGTCAGCCCGACCGCGCCCATCCCGCCAATGGACACGGAGCCTCCGCGCGAGGACGGGCCACGCCTGCATCGTCGCTTCGGCCTGCTCGCCGCGACGGCGCTGAACATGACGAACATGATGGGAGCGGGACCGTTCATCACGATCCCGCTCCTCATGTCCGCGCTCGGCGGACCGCAGGCGATGCTCGGCTGGATCGTCGCGCTCGCGATCGTGATCTGCGACGGGATGGTATGGAGCGAGCTCGGCGCGGCGATGCCCGGCTCCGGCGGCTCCTTCCAGTATCTGCGCGAGGCGTTCGGGCGCGCGCGCTGGGGACGCCTGATGGGGTTTCTCTTCGTCTGGCAGTTCGTGCTCAGCGGGCCGCTCGAGATCGCGTCGGGCTACATCGGCTTCGGCCAGTACGCGACGTACATCTGGAAGGGGCTCACGCGCGAGGGGGTGATCGCGCTCGTGGTCGTGGTCGGGATCATCAACGTCGCCCTGCTCTACCGCCGCATCCACTCGATCGCGAAGATCACCGTCTCGCTCTGGGCCGGGACGCTCGTCACCGTGCTCGCGGTGATCGTGACCGGGGCGATGCACTTCGACGCACGGATCGCCTTCGACTTTCCGCCGGGCGCCTTCGATTTCTCGCTCGGATTCATCCTCGGGCTCGGCGCGGCGTCGCGGATCGGGATCTACGACTACCTCGGCTACTACGACGTCTGCTTCATCGGCGACGAGGTGCGCGATCCGGGACGGGTGATCCCGCGCTCGATCCTGATCAGCACCGCCGCGGTCGCGGTGATCTATCTCGGCGTCAACCTGTCGATCATCGGCGTGATCCCGTGGCGGGAGTTCGTGCCGGCAGGCGATCGCCCCGAGTCGAACTTCATCGTCTCGATCTTCATGCAGAAGATCTACGGCCCGCGCGTGGCGACGATCTTCACCCTGCTCGTGCTGTGGACCGCGTTCGGGTCGGTGTTCGCGCTGCTGCTCGGCTACTCGCGCATCCCGTACGCGGCGGCGGAGAGCGGCTACTTCTTCCGCGCCTTCGGGCGGCTGCACCGGACGAAGGACTTCCCGTACGTGTCGCTGCTCGTGCTCGGCGCGATCTCGATCGTCGCCGGCTTCTTCTCGCTGGGCACGGTGATCGACGCGCTGATCGTGACGCGGATCCTCGTCCAGTTCATGGGGCAGGTGGTGGGGCTGATGCTGCTCCGCCGCCACGCGCCGCGGATGGCGCGGCCGTACCGGATGTGGCTCTATCCGCTGCCGGCGCTGATCGCGCTGCTCGGCTGGATCTTCGTCTTCGCGACGACGCAGCTCGAGGTGATCCTGTTCGGGCTCGGCGTGCTCGCCCTCGGATGCCTGGCGTTCCTGCTCTGGTCGTGGAAGACGGCGCGCTGGCCGTTCGGGGTGGAGCGAGCGACGGCCTGACGCGCGTCAGGCCATGACCTTCGTGCGGGCGGCGCGCGCGTCGAGCATCTCGCGCACGCGCTGGGCGAGCGTCGCGGGAGTGAACGGCTTCTCGAGGAACGCCGTGCCCGGCTCGAGGAAGCTCTGGCGAAGGGCGGCGTCGCGCGTGTAGCCGGACATGAAGAGCAGCGCCGTCCCCGGGTGCCGGTCGCGAATCTGTCGCCCGAGCTCCGGCCCGTTCATCTCCGGCATCACCATGTCGCTGACGATCAGGTCGATCGGCCGCGTCGTCTCGGCGCAGACGCGAAGCGCTTCGGCGCCGTTCGTCGCCTCGAGCACCGTGTAGCCGCGCTGGAGCAGGATGCGGCGGCTCACGTCGCGCACCGCCGGGTCGTCCTCGACGAGGAGGATGGTCTCGGCCGCCGCGGCGGCGATCGTTCCCGGCGCGGATGGCCTCTGCTCCACGGTGTCGGTGACGTCCGGCACGACGCGCGGCAGGTAGATCTTGAAGGTCGTCCCCGCTCCCGGCTCGCTGTAGCACCAGACGTAGCCGCCGCTCTGCTTGACGATGCCGTACACCGTCGAGAGGCCGAGCCCCGTCCCCTTCCCCGCTTCCTTCGTCGTGAAGAAGGGCTCGAAGACGCGGGCGCGCGTCGCCTCGTCCATCCCGAGGCCCGAGTCGCTCACCGCGATGCGCACGTACTCGCCCGCGGGGATCGTCACGTGGTGCTGGCCGTTGCGCTCCGCCTCGCGGAAATCGACGTTCGACGTCTCGATGGTGAGAGCACCACCGCGCGGCATCGCGTCTCGCGCGTTCACGACGAGATTGACGAGCACCTGCTCGAGCTGTCCCGGATCGGCGCGCACCCAGCCGATGTCGGGATCGAGCGAGATGATGAGCGTGATGTCCTCGACGATCAGCCGCCGCAGCATCGCCTCGATCTCGCGCACCGTGCTGTTCAGGTCGAGCAGTCGTGGCCGCAGCATCTGCCGGCGACTGAAGGCGAGCAGTTGGCGCGTGAGGGCCGCGGCGCGATTGGCGCCGGCGCGGATCTCGGTGATGGAGTCGTACCGCTCGTCGTCGGGGGGCGTTTCGGCGAGCAGCAATTCGCTGAAGCCGGTGATCGCGGTGAGGATGTTGTTGAAGTCGTGGGCGATCCCGCCCGCGAGCTGGCCGACCGCTTCCATCTTCTGCGCCTGGCGCAGCTGATCCGCGAGCAGCTGCCGCTCGGTGACGTCCATGATCATCCCGTCGCAGACGACGCTGCCGTCGGGCTGGAGCTCGTTGTGCGCGGCGGCCTGGATCCATTTCTGCTCGCCGCTCGCGAGGATTGCGCGCCCCTCCCAGTGCCAGGGAACGAGCGCGGCCACCGCCGCGCGGCCCGAGGAGTTGAGCAGCTCGCGGTCCTCTTCGTGGACGAGCCCGAACACGGCCATGGGATCGCGCAGCACCGCGGTCGGCTCGACGCCGAAGAGATCGCGCACGCCGTCGCTGACGACGGTGAAGCCGCGACTTCCGTTCGCGCGATAGACGAACTGGTAGACCATGCCGGGAACGTTCGCGGCGATGTGGCGGAAGCGCGCCTCGCTCTCGCGGAGCGCGCGGTTCGCGGCCTCGAGCTGTGCCGCGCGTTCGCTCGCCTCGCGCGACGCGGCGGACACCCGCTCGGCCATCGCGTTGAAGGCCGCGGCCATCTGTCCCAGCTCGTCGTGACGCTCGATGCGCGCCCGGCGCGTGTAGTCGCCGGAGGCGAAGC
>JABFXM010000283.1 GCA_013361745.1 Gemmatimonadaceae bacterium
CGATGTTCATCACGCTGCGCAAGGGCGCGACGCTCGACGGCGCGAATCCGACGATGCTCTACGCGTACGGCGGCTTCGACATCAGCACCCTTCCGACCTTCCGCGCCGACGTTCCCGCGTGGCTCGAGCTCGGCGGCATCTGGGTGACGGCGAACATCCGCGGCGGCGGCGAGTACGGCGAGGCCTGGCACGAGGCGGGAATGTTCGAGAAGAAGCAGAACGTCTTCGACGACTTCATCGCGGCGGCCGAATATCTCGTCCGCGAGAAGTACACCTCGCCGGCGAAGCTCGCGATCATGGGCGGGTCGAACGGCGGACTGCTCGTCGGCGCGGCGATCACCCAGCGCCCGGACCTCTTCGGCGCCGCGCTGCCGGCGGTGGGCGTGATGGACATGCTGCGCTATCATCGCTTCACCGGCGGCTCGTTCTGGACCGCCGAATACGGCTCGGCGGACGACTCGACGCAGTTCGGCTACATCCGCGCCTACTCGCCGCTGCAGAACATCAAGCCCGGCACCTGCTACCCGGCGACGCTCGTCACCACCGCCGACCACGACGACCGCGTCGTGCCGAGTCACTCGTTCAAGTTCACCTCGGCGCTCCAAGCGGCCCAGGCGTGCGACAAGCCGGTGCTGATCCGCGTCGAGACGCAGGGGAGCCACGGGTATCGCCCGACGGACAAGAGGATCGCGGAGCTCACCGACGAGTGGGCGTTCGCGGCGGCGAATCTCGGCGTGAGGCTCACGCCCGCGACGGCCCCGGCGACGCCCTGACCGCCCGCGGCCGGGTCAGCGCTCGTCGATGACGACGCGACCCGCCGCGAGGATCGACTCTTCCTGCACCGGTGTCCAGCGCGAGAGCTCGGCGTTCAGCAACGCCAGGCGCTCGCGCTGGATGCCGATCTTGCGCGTGAGCACGGCGACGCTGGCGCGCGCACGCGCCAGCTCGAGCGAGGACGACATCTCGCGCTTGCGCAGCGACTCGATCACCGCGAGCTGCCGCTGCGCCTCGTCGAGGTCCACGCCGAGCTGGTCGATCGCCTCATCGAGCGAGAGCTGACGCTCGCGGAGCGGCGCGTCGTCGTGGTTCGATTGCAGCCGCGACGACATCACCTGCACGTCGTACAGATGCACCGTCACGCCCGCCGCGGCGTTCTCCGCCGGCAGCTGGATCGTGACTTCCGGGAGACGCGCGCCTTCGACCGCGCGTCGGGCCAGCTCGGTGCTCAGGCTGTCCGGGCTGCGCACGATCCGCAACTGCGCGGCGGGGACCGCGGAGACCGCGCGCGCACGCGCGCCGGCGGGAGCGCTCGGCGCACCATTGACGGTGATCTCGAAGGTTCGCGCCGCGACCGGCGCGCTCAACCCGTTCCCGAAATCGAAGGCGACCCGCGGCGCCGCCACCGCCGGCCGTGCCGCCTCGCGCAGCGCGACGGTATCGACCACGATCGTCGTGTCGGCCGCACGAATCACCGGCCGCGAGATCCCCGCGGTCGCGATCTGCATCGCCGCGAGCAGCAGCGACGTCGTCATTCGACGGTCACCGACTTGGCGAGATTCCGCGGCTGGTCGACGTTGAGGCCGCGCTTCGCCGCGATGTAGTACGCGAGCAGCTGCAGCGGGATCGCCGCGAGGATCGGATACAGCATGTCGAGTGTCTCGGGAATCCTGAACTCGTAGTCGGCCAGCTTCTTCAGCGTCGGCTCCTCGCGGCTCGTGAGCGCGATCACGCGACCGCCGCGCGCCTTCACCTCCTGCACGTTCGACACGACCTTGTCGAACACCGCGTCGTGCGGCGCGATGAACACCACGGGCATGTTCGCGTCGATCAGCGCGATCGGGCCGTGCTTCATCTCGGCCGCGGGATAGCCCTCCGCGTGAATGTAGCTGATCTCCTTCAGCTTCAGCGCGCCCTCGAGCGCGACGGGGAAGTTGTACCCGCGGCCCAGGTAGAGAAAATTCGACGCGTCCTTGAACTGCTCCGCCAGCTCCTCGATCTCGCCGGCGCGATCGAGGATCTCGCGGATCTGCGCCGGGAGATGCTCCATCGCCTGCGCGATCTCGCGGCCGCGCGCCGCCGACATGTCCCGCCGACGCGCGAGCTTGAGCGTGAGGAGAAGGAGCGCGACGACCTGGCTCGTGAACGCCTTCGTGCTCGCGACGCCGATCTCCGGTCCGGCATGGAGGTAGATGCCGCCATCGTCCTCGCGCGCGATCGTCGAGCCGACGACGTTGACGAGACCGAGCGTCTTCGCGCCGCGGCGCTTCGCCTCGCGCATTGCGGCCAGCGTGTCCGCAGTCTCCCCGGACTGCGAGATCACGACGCAGAGCGTGCGTTGCGTGATGATCGGATTCCGGTAGCGGAACTCCGACGCGTACTCGACCTCCACCGGGATGCGCGCCAGGTCCTCGATGAGCAGCTCGCCGATCAGCGCCGAGTGCCAGCTCGTGCCGCACGCGGTGATCACGACGTTGTCGATGTTCTGCAGCTCCTCGCGCGACAGGTTGATGCCGCCGAGTTTGCTGAACCCCTCCTCCGTCACGAGGCGGCCGCGCATCGTATTCTCGATCGTCGTCGGCTGCTCGAAGATCTCCTTGAGCATGAAGTGGGCGAACCCACCCTTCTCGATCATGTCGAGATCCCAGTCGATCTTGCTGACCTTCTTCTCGCGCTGGACCGCCTGCAGGTCGAAGACCCGGTAGCTGTCGGCGGTGATCACGGCGAGCTCGCCATCGTCGAGGTAGACGACGTCGCGCGTGTACTTCAGGATCGCCGCGACGTCACTGGCGAGGAAGTTTTCTCCCTCGCCGAGGCCGAGCAGCAGAGGACTTCCCTTGCGCGCCGCGACGATCTTGACGGGATCCTGGCTGCTGACGACCGCGATCCCGTACGTCCCCTCCACCAGGTGCAGGGAATCGGCGACGGCCTCCTCGAGGTTGCCGTCGAACGCCGCCTCGATCAGGTGCGCGAGCACCTCGGTGTCGGTCTCGGACACGAAGGTGTGGCCGTGCCCCTGGAGCATCGTGCGCAGCGCGCCGTAGTTCTCGATGATCCCGTTGTGCACGACCGCGATCGTCCCGGTGCAGTCATGGTGCGGGTGCGCGTTGCATTCGTTCGGCGCGCCGTGCGTCGCCCACCGCGTATGCGCGATCCCGGTCATTCCCTCCACCGGGTCGTCGCCGACGACGCTCTCCAGCGCGGCGATCTTGCCGACCGCCTTGCGCGTCTCGACGCCGTTCCCGTTCATCACCGCGACCCCGGCCGAGTCGTAGCCCCGGTACTCCAGTCGCTTCAATCCCTCGATGAGGACCGGCGTCGCGACGCGCGGCCCGACGTACCCGACGATCCCACACATGGTCGTTCGCCTCTTCTGATGTTCGCTCAGCGCCCGAGCGCGTCGAGCGGTACCCGCGAGCGGGCAACGAGGTCCTTCGCCTCGGCGGCGGTCGGTGCTTCCGCGATCACCCGCACGATCGGCTCCGTTCCCGAGGGACGCACGTGCACCCACCGGTCGTGCCAGGCCAGGCGCAGGCCGTCCTGGGTGTCCGCCTCGGCGCCCGGAAAGGCGGCGCGAAGCGCCTCGTACACCGTCGTGAGGCTCGCGTCCGGACGATCGAGCTTGTCCTTGACGATCACGTATCGCGGATGGTCGCTGACGATCGCCGACAGCGGCCGGCCCTCCTCCGCCATGAGCTGGAGGAGGATCGCGATGCCTAACGGCGCGTCGCGGCCGAGGTGCAGCTCCGGCAGGATCACCCCGCCGTTGCCCTCGCCCCCGACCGCCGCCTGCTCGCTGCGCATCCGCGTCGCGACGTTCACCTCGCCGACCGCGGCGCGGATCACCGGCGCCCCCGCCGCGATCGCGACGTCGTCGACCACGCGGCTCGTCGACAGGTTGATCACTACCGGACCTTTCCGGTAGCGCAGCACCAGCTTCGCCGCGAGCGCGAGGGTGTAGTCCTCGCCGATCGCCCGGCCGTCCTCCGACACCAGCGCCAGGCGGTCGACATCGGGATCCACCGCGAGCCCGACGTCCGCCTTCGTGTCGAGCACGAGCCGCTCGAGCTCGCGCAGGTTCTCGGCGATCGGCTCCGGCGGACGCGGGAACCGTCCGTCCGCCTCGAGATTGATCGAGGTCGTTGTGCACCCGAGCCGCTCCAGCAGCTGTGGGACGATCACCGCCCCCGCGCCGCGGCAGCTGTCGAGCGCGATACGGAAGTTGCGCGCGCGGATGCGCTGCACGTCGATGAAGGGGAGCGCGAGCACCGCATCGACGTGCCGGTCGATCGCCCGCTCGTCCTCCTCGATCACCCCGAGATTGTTCCAGGTCGCGCGCGGAACGCCGTTCTCCATCATCGTCCGCATCGCCGTCCCTTCGATCGCGTCGAGAAAGAGTCCGCTCGGCCCGATCATCTTCAGCGCGTTCCACTCGATCGGGTTGTGGCTCGCGGAGATCATGATCCCCCCGGCCGCGTGATGGTGCTCCACGGCGAGCTGCGTCGTCGGCGTCGTCGCGAGGCCGAGGTCGACCACCGACGCGCCCACCGACTGCAGCGCCGAGACCACGACCCGGTGGAACATCGGTCCCGAGACGCGGCTGTCCCTCCCGACGACGACCGACTTCGAGCGGCCGGCCGCCAGCGCCCACGCGCCGAAGCCGGCCGCGAAGCGCGCGACGATCTCCGGCGTCAGCGCCTCGCCGACGCGGCCGCGCACCCCCGACACGCTCACCATCAACCCTTCGTACATTCGCCCTCCGGCGCAGTTCGGTAGACCGTTGAAAGATCGCCTCGCGGGCCGCGCGAAGGCACCCCTGTCGGCGACACCGGGCTGTTTTACCTCCGGGCCCGGGACGGCGTCCTTGAGTGGCAGCTCCATTCAGGTCCGAAGCCTCCGATCCCGTTGCCGCCCGCCTTCCGCGCCACCGCCTGGTCGTTCCGCTCCAAGCTCGCGCTTCTCAGCGTCGGCGCGGTGCTGGTGACCCTGATCCTCGTCCTCGTCCCGATCTACCGCTCCTCGGAGCAGGAGCTCGCGGACGCGCACGGCCGGCGACTGCTCGCGATCGCGCGCACGACGGCGGAGATGCTCCCCGCGGATACGCTCGACGAGATCGCGGCACCCGGTCGCACCTACGGCCCCGCCTTCGCCTTCGGACGCTCGCTCCTCAAGCGTCTCTGGGGCGCAAACGGCGGCGACGTCAGCCAGCTCGCCAACGGGATCGCGGTGCTGCGGCGCGAGGGCACGCGGTATCGCTATCTCGTGCATTCCTCCTGGAGCGCCGGACAGCCGCAGTACAATCGCCGCTGGGAGGCGCCCGCGGAGATCGCCGACTCCATCTCCCACGCGCGCGCCGCCTGGGCCGCGGTCAACGACGCCGAGATGGGCGAGATGATCGTCGCGGTCGCGCCGGTGATGCGCCCGGGCGGCACCGCGGCGGGCTACGTCGTCACGATGATGCGCACCGACGACTTCATCGAGGATCTTCGCGGTCGCCTCGTGAAGTTCGCGGTCTACCCCATCCTCGCGATGCTGCTCGTCCTCGTCGGCGCGAACGTCGTCGCGTCGCGGCTCACGCGCGGGGTCGAGCTCGTCGCCGCGCACGCGGAGGGCGTCGCGAAGGGGAAGCTCGCCAACGACCTCGCCTTCCGCGGCAACGACGAGATCGGATCGCTCGCGGAATCGTTCCGCCGAATGACGCGAAGCCTCGCCGATCTCGTTCGCGATCTCGAGGTGGGCGCGACCGAAGTCGCCGCCACCGCCGAGGAGCTGGCGTCGGGAGCGCAGGAGGTGAGCGCGTCGACGCAGGAGGTCGCGGCCGCCGCCCACTCCATCGCCGACTCGGCCGCCGTGCAGACGGAAGGAATCGGAAAGATCGTCGGGGTCTCGAGCCGCGTCGTCGAGCGCGCGATGCGCACCGTCGAGTACGCGCGCAGCGCCCAGGGTGCCGCCGACACGATGACGCTCTCCGCGCAGCGCGGCGTCGCCTCGGCGCAGCAGGCCCTCGAGAGCATGGGCGCGATCACCAACGTCACCAACGAGACCGTTCCCGCCGTCGAGGAGCTCGGCGAGAAGTCGCAGCGCATCGGCAAGGTCGCCGATACCATCGCGTCGATCGCGCGGCAGACCAATCTCCTCGCCCTCAACGCGGCGATCGAAGCGGCGCGCGCGGGCGAGCACGGCAAGGGCTTCGCCGTCGTCGCCGACGAAGTCCGCAAGCTCGCCGGAGAGACCGCTCGCGCGCTCGACACGATCCGCAAGCTCGCGGGCGAGATGCGGACCGCCTCGCTCCGCACCGGAGAGCGCATCACCCAGGTGAGTCAGCGTGTCACGAATGGCGCCGACGTCATCCGCGCCTCGGCGATGGCCCTGACGCAGATCGGCCGCGAGATCGACGAGAGCCGCCGCGCGGTCGCGCAGATCGTCGACGCGGCGGAGTCGCAGCGGTCGGAAGCCGAGGGACTGGCACGGGCGATCGAGTCGATCGCGACGGTCGCCGAGAGCAACGCCTCCACCTCGCAGCAGGTGAGCGCCGTCGTGCAGCAGCAGACCGCGTCGATGACCCACGTCACCGAGTCGAGCCAGCACCTCGCCGACATCGCTTCCCGCCTCAAGGCGGCGATGACGCGCTTCTCGATCTAGCTTTGGGGGGTGACCGACCCCCTCGCACTGCTCCCTCTCGCTGCCGCCGCGCGCGGCGGCACCATCGATGGCATCGAGGCCCAGGCGCTCGTCGCCGCCGGCCTCA
>JABFXM010000612.1 GCA_013361745.1 Gemmatimonadaceae bacterium
GAAGCTCGGCACGAAGTACGCGCTCGCGATCCAGATCGAGCGCTCGGCGGCGACCGCCTGCATCTGGAGGGCGCGCGCGATGCGGAAGCGGCCGGGCTCGCCCTCGATGATGCCGACCAGCGCCGGCTCGTGCGTCGCCGGGTCGAGGTGCGTCTGATGCGCGCGGCGCGAGACGAAGCGGTGCGCGCCGCGGCGCTCCTTTCCCGTCGCGCGGCGCCACATGTTCTCGAAGGCGGCGCGCATGTCGCGCACCGCGTCGCCCTCGATCTGCACCGCGGTGTCGCGCCAGCGCGAGCGGCGGCGCTTCAGGATCCCCGTCGTCCACTCGCGGCCAAGCCCGACGCCGCCGGTGACGCCGCAGCGGTCGTCGACGACGAGCAGCTTGCGATGATCGCGCGGCACGACGCCGAGCCAGCGGCGGAAGCCGGGCGGTGAGAAGACGCGGACGTCGACCTTCGCGGCGCGCAGCCGCGCGAAGAGCTTGCGCGAGGTGCCGCGGATCCCGACCCAGTCGCAGAGCAGCCGCGCCTGAACGCCGCGCTGCGCCGCGGCGATGAGCGCGGTCGCGAAGCGCTCGCCGACTTCGTCCGAGCGCACGATGTAGCTCTCGAGCGAGACGCTGGTCCTCGCGTCGTCGATCGCGGCGATCATCGCGTCGAAAGTCGCCGGGCCGTCGCGCAGCAGCTTGACGCGATTCCCGCTCGACACGTCCGCGGCCGCGATCCGCCAGAGACCGCGCGCGAACGAAGGACCGGGACGAACCGGAAGGTTCGCCTCGATTGGCGAGCTGGACATGCAATGAATTTCGTTCGCGGGGCGGGCGGTGTCTATGAGGTTGTCAGTTGTCAGTCGTCAGTTGCCAGTGAGCGACGTCGACGCAGTGACTCCCGACGGGACACTGGGAACTGGGAACCGGGAACTGGCAACTGGCAACCGATCCGCCCCCTTGCCTCCGGGCACGGTCCACAGCGATATACCCCGGCATGATCAACATCGACCTCACCGGCCGCCGCGCGCTCGTCGCGGGTGTCGCCGACGATGGCGGGTTCGGGTTCGCGATCGCGAAGTCCCTCGCCGAAGCGGGAGCCTCGGTCTGCGTCGGGACGTGGCCGCCGGCGCTCAACATCTTCCTGAACCTGCTCGAGCGCGGAAAGATGGACGAGTCGCGCCGGCTCTCGAACGGGAAGCTCCTCGAGTTCGAGAAGATCTATCCGCTCGACGCCGCGTACGACACGCTCGCCGACGCGCCGCAGGACGTGCGCGAGAGCAAGCGATACAAGGACGTCGGCGACTTCTCGATCGACGGGATGGCAAAGCGGCTCGTCGAGGACTTCGGCGACAAGCCGCTCGACATCCTCGTCCACTCGCTCGCGAACGGCCCGGACGTGAAGAAGCCGCTCCTCGAGACGAGCCGCAACGGCTATCTCACCGCGGTGAGCGTCAGCGCGTACAGCATGATCGCGATGGTGAGCCGGCTCGCGCCGCTGATGCGCGACGGTGGCTCCTTCCTCTCGCTGACGTACATGGCGAGCGAGCGCGTGATCCCCGGCTACGGCGGCGGGATGTCGAGCGCGAAGGCGGCGCTGGAGAGCGACACGCGCGTCCTCGCCTTCGAGGCCGGCCGCAAGTACGGCGTCCGCGTGAACACGATCAGCGCCGGGCCCTGGGCCTCACGCGCCGCGAGCGCGATCGGGATCATCGGGAAGATGATCGACTACTGCAAGCAGAACTCGCCGCTGCAGGACCCGGTGACGGCCGACGACATCGGCAACACCGCCTGCTTCCTCGCCAGCCCGCTTGCCGCGGGAATCACCGGATCGACGGTGTACGTCGACAAGGGGTATCACACGATGGGGATGGCCGTCCCTCCGTCCGCCTAGACTGGCGTGCGACACCGCGACGAGTGACGAGAGAGACTCCGATTCGCGATGCACGCCTTGCGATGGGACCACGGTGAGCCATCGTGGCTGACCGGCGCCGCTTCGTTCGGCGTGCATCATGCACCGCGGTATCGTTGACACGCCTTCCGCTCGTTCGCCTGCGCGTGCATCCCCCGACCTGATCCTTCACGATGCCCACGGAACAGTATCACGAGCCCCCCGAGGAGCTCTCCGAGAAGGTCCGCACCTTCGCGCGGATGATCACCTCGCTCACCGAGGAAGCGGAAGCGATCGGGTGGTACGAGCAGCGCATCTCCCTCGAGAAGGATCGCGAGGCGCGCGCGATCATGGAGAACGCGCAGCACGAGGAGATGAAGCACTTCGGGATGGACCTCGAGTTCCTCCTGCGGAAGAAGCCGAAGTGGCGCGAGACGCTGAAGGGAATCCTCTTCAAGCCCGGCGACATCGTGGAGCACGGCGACGAGGCGGAAGAGAAGAGCGAATAGCCGGCTCGTTGCGCGAGGAGCTCCCGCGCCACACGCACCGCTCCGATGCCCTACCCGCCGGCCGCGCGTCCGGCGTACAGCAGCCGCCGCAGCGCCTCGCCGAGCCGTCTCGGCATCGCCCCCGGCTCCCCGCCCCCGATCGTCGCCGCGTCCACGCGCACGACCGGCATCACGTCGTTCGTCGTGCTCGTGAGATACGCTTCGTCGGCGCTCTCCAGCTCCGCCACGGTAAACGCGGCTTCGTCCACCGTGAGGCCTGACGATCGCGCGATCTCGAGCACGACGTCGCGGGTGACGCCGCCGAGTATCGCGTGGGTCGTGGGATGGGTGCGGAGGACGCCGTCGATCACGGCGAAGAGGTTGGAGCTCGTCCCTTCGGTGATCCGGCCGCCGCGGACGAACACCGTCTCCCACGCCCCCGCCTCGACCGCGAGCTGCTTCGCCATCGCGTTAGGCAGGAGATTCACGGATTTGATGTCGCAGCGCCCCCAGCGCTCGTCCGGCGCGAGGATGATCGGCACGCCATGGATGCGGTGCCCGTCGACCGGGACGAAGGGCGACGCGTAGGCAAAGATCGTCGGCGCGGTGCCCGCCGTCGGGAAGTGATGCGTGCGCGGGCTCGCGCTGCCGCGGGTGATCTCGACGTAGACGATCGCGTGCCCGCGCTTCAGCCCGTTCTCCTCGAGCAGCCAGCGCGCGAGATCCGACATCGCCTCGGCGCCGAACGCGCCACCGGGGATGCGCACCTCGCGCAGCGACCGCGCGAGCCGCGTCCAGTGCCGCGCCGCCTCGACGAGCGTCCCGTCGAAGGCGCGCACGACCTCGTACACGCCGTCGCCGAAGAGAAACCCCCGATCGAGCGGCGAGATCGACGCGTCACGATCAGCGAGGAAGCGGCCGTTGAGATGGACGATCATGGATGGGAAGATAGCGGCGACCGGCTGGCCCTGCGGGGGTGCGGGGATCTGATCTCGGCTCATGCGACAGCACCGTGCGAGAAGTGCCTGCAGGCCTTCCGTGGTTCTTCCGCCGCTCTCATGCTGTTCTTCCTGCGACAAACCGCGCGATGCTCGAAACCCCGACGACGCTCGACGCGACCCGCGACATCACCCGGCCCGAAAGCCTTACCACCACCGCGCGCGCTCTCCTTCCTCGTCGTCCTCGTCCTCTCCCGCCGGCTTGCGCTCGTCGCTCCTCGCCAGCGGCTTCGCCGGATCGATCGGCGCGAGGTTCAGGCCGGTCAGCGCGGTGTTCAGCTTCGGGACGAGAGTGTCGAGCGAGCGCTTCAGCATCGCGAGCTGGAGGTCGAGCTGCGCCGAGAGGATGTTGAAGACGCCGTACGACTGGTCGGTCGGGCGTGCGTCGGTCGTGCCGACGACGCCGCTCAGCGCCGCCAGCTTGTTGTTCAGGCGGATCGGGTAGTTGAGCGGGTCCTGGCTGCTGCGGTTCTTCGTCTGGTAGAGCGAGTCCTCGACCGCGCCCAGCGTCTCGCGGAGCGCCTTCGACAGCACCATCGCCCCCACCGCGTTCGCCCCGCCTAACGATCTGTCGCGGTCGTCGAGCTGCTGGCGGATCGAGCGGATCTGCTTCACCGCGTCGTTCGCCTGCGTCACGCGGTCGCGGATCTTGAGGAGGAGGGCGAACTGCTCGCGCAGGTCGGCGAGCGTCGCCCTGGCGCGCGGATCCTTCCGCACGACGAAGGAGTCGGTCGCGACCTCGGTGCCGTCCACCTTCATGCGGACGCGATACGTGCCGGGGGGTGCGATGGGGCCCTGCGTCCCGCCCGCCCACATGATCATGTCGTCGAAGCTGCTCGCGTCGGGGTAGCGGAGATTCCAGTTGAATGCGTTGAGGCCCTTCCCGTTGGCGACGCGTGGCGGTGGCGGTGCGCGGCGCGGCCCCTCCTCGGGCGACGTCTCCTCGCTCCGCCGCTCGAGGGCCTTGGTCGTGTCGGCGCCCGCCTTGCGCAGCGAGTCCATGAGAACGCGGCGTCGCTCGACGCCGCGAGTGGAGTCCGCGGCGACGGCGCTGTCCTGTTTGCTCGTGAAGGAGCGGATCACCGTCCCCTTCGCGTCCATGAAGTCGAGCGTCACCTCGCGGCCGCCCTTGTCGAGCGAGTACCACACGACCGCGCCGCTCGCCGGGTTCGCGCCGCGCGGATGCACCGGCGGAGTGTTCGCGCTTCCCGCGCCGCCCCCGAAGCCGCCGCCCCAGTTCGCGCGGATCACCTCGCGTGGCGCGTAGAGGTGCGGGCCGTTAGGCGCGCCCTTCGCCGCGAGCTGGCGCAGGACCGAGACGTCGTCGAGGATCCAGAAGGAGCGTCCGTGCGTCGCCGCGACGAGGTCACCGTCCTTGACCGCGAGATCGTGCACCGGCACCGGCGGGAGGTTGAGCTGCAGCTTCTGCCAGTGCGCGCCGTCGTCGAACGAGGTCCAGACGCCGCGCTCGGTGCCGACGTACAAGAGTCCCTTCCGCTCCGGGTCCTCGCGCACGACGCGCACGAACTCCGTGTCGGCGATCCCCATGTCGATCCGCTTCCAAGACTTGCCGAAGTCCGACGTCTTCCAGATGTACGGCTGCATGTCGTCGAGCTGGTAGCGGTTCGCGGCGACGTACGCGGTGGCCGCGTCGTGCGGCGAGGGCTCGACGATGGAGACGCGGGTGAAGGCGATCATGTCCTTCGGCGTGACGTCGCTCCACGTCTTCCCGCCGTCGCGGGTGAGCTGCACGAGCCCGTCGTCGCTCCCCGTCCAGATCTCACCCTTCGCCTTCGGCGACTCGGCGACCGCGAAGATGGTGCCGTAGTATTCGATCGACGTCTGGTCCTTGGTGATCGGACCGCCCGACGCGCCTAACGTGCGCGGGTCGTGCCGGGTGAGGTCGGGGCTGATCGCCGTCCACGTCTGTCCTTCGTTGGTGGTCTTGAACAGAACGTTCGACGCGGCGTAGAGCGTGTTCGGATCGTTGGGCGAGAGGACGATGGGGTAGGTCCACTGGAAGCGGTACTTGAGGTCGATCGCGGAGTGGCCCATCGGGTTGTCGGGCCACGGGTTGACGTCGCGCTCGAAGCCCGTGCGCATGTCCTTGCGCGTGAGGAGGCCGCCGTAGCTCCCGGCGAAGACGATGTTCTGGTCGTCGGAGCGGACGGCGATGTAGCCGCTCTCGCCGCCGCCCGCGTCCTCCCAGTCGCGCATGTCGATCCCGCCCTCCTTGCGCGAGGGACCGCAGAGCGTCGAGTTGTCCTGCTGCGCGCCGCAGACCTTGTACGGGAACTCGTTGGTGGTGACGACGTGATAGAACTGCGCGGTGGCGAAGTCCTCGTCGGACCACGAGGTGCCGCCGTTGAGGGAGACGCTGGCGCCGCCGTCGTCGCCCTCGATCATGCGGCGGCCGTCCTCCGGCGCCTGCCAGAAGTCGTGCGAGTCGCCGTGCGGCGGGCGGATGTTGCGGAAGGTCTTTCCGCCGTCGGTGGACTTCTGGAAGGAGACGTTGTTGACCCAGACCGCGTTCGAGTCGCGGGTGTCAGCGTGGATCTTCGAGTAGTACCAGGCGCGCTGGCGGAGCTTGCGCTCGTCGTTGGTCTTCACCCAGGTCGTGCCCGAGTCGTCGGAGCGGAAGACGCCGCCGTCGTCCGCCTCGACGATCGCCCAGACGCGTCCGGCGCGGACGGGTGACGCCGAGAGGCCGATGTTGCCTAACGTTCCGCGGGGGAGCCCCTGCCAGTGGGAGATCTCCGTCCAGTGGTCGCCCCCGTCGAAGCTGCGGAAGATTCCGGAGCCCGCGCCGCCCGAGACGAGCAGCCACGGCGTGCGCCCCGCCTGCCACATCCCCGCGTAGAGGACGTTCGGGTTCTTCGGGTCCATCGTGAGGTCGGAGGCGCCGGTCGAGTCGTTGCGGAAGAGGATCTTCTGCCACGACTTCCCGCCGTCTCTGCTCCGGAAGATCCCCCGGTCAGCGTTAGGCGCCCAGACGTGCCCTTGCGCGGCGACGTAGACGATGTCGGGATTGGTCGGGTGGACCTGGATGCGCGAGATCTGTCTGGTGTTAGCCAGTCCGACGTGCGACCAGGTCTTCCCGGCGTCGGTGGTCTTCCAGACCCCTTCGCCGTGGGAGACGTTGCCGCGGATCGGGTACTCGCCGGTGCCGACGTAGACCACGTCGGCATTGGACGGCGCGACCGCGATCGCGCCGATGGTGCCGCCGAAGAACGTGTCGGTGACGGGTGTCCACGACATGCCGGCGTCGGTGGACTTGAAGACGCCGCCGCCGACGGTGCCCATCCAGAACTCCTGCGGGCGAGCGGTGGAGCCGGCGACGGCGACGG
>JABFXM010000351.1 GCA_013361745.1 Gemmatimonadaceae bacterium
GGGCGATCGTCGCGCCGCGCGCGGCGATGCGATCGGCGACCACGAGCGAGGTCGTGTAGTCCGCCGGGCTCTGGCCGCCGACGCGCGGAAGGCCGAGCTGCAGCACGGGCTCGCCGTCGGCCGCCGAGGTGACGACGCGGTACACGCCCTCGCGATAGCCGTCGCCGATGCGCGAGAAGGCGAGCGAGCGCACGTCCTCGCGCGCGGTGAAGAGCCGCAGCGCGGTCGTCGGCGACACCATCGCCGCGCGCCAGAACAGATGACCGTAGAAGTTCCACGCGCCCGGCCGCTCGCGCACTCGCTCGGGGAAAGTCGTCGCCGAGTCGCCGCGGACGACCGTGATCGCGTACTCGAAGGGTCCGATGCCGATGGAGTCGGCGGCGATCGACGCGCGATAGTCGTAGTCGCTCGCGCGGCGCATCGGGAAGCGCCGGAACCAGTTCTGGTCGCCGCGCCGGATCGACAGCACGACGCTGTCCGCCGCGATGGTGTCGACGACGCGCGCCGCGATCTCGATGCTTCCGCCGGAGACGAACTCCGAGGGCGCCGACGGGATCACGGTCAGCGGCACGGTGTCGCGCGGCGGTGCGTGATACGCGTCCATCCGCAGCCGGCCGATCGTGGCGGGAAGCGCGGCGCTCGCGGCGGCACCGTCCCGCGACAGGATGTAGACGCCGGGCCACACGGTGATCGCCCCATCCGTCGCGCGCCCGGCCTCACGTGCTTGTCCCGGCGCGATCCGGCGCGCCGCGAACGTCGCGCCGAGATCGGGGAGCGCGATGCGCATCTCGTGCGCGCGCGCGATCGCCCGCGTCACGATCTTCTCCGGCGCCATCAGCTCGAAGGGATCGCGCACCGGCACCGCGTCGGGATACACCTCGAGGCGCCACACGCCGGCGCGCACGCGGTCGAGGAAGTACGTCCCTTCCCCGTCGTAGCGCACCAGCGGCGACGACTGGTAGCCGGCGACGCGCGTCAGACGCTCGGGACGCGGCGCGGGCACCGTCGTCGCCCCGGCGTTCAGGTACGCGTCCTCCGCCGCGAGCACGCTCGAGTTCTCGACGTCGCTGACGCGGAAGTCGCCGAAGCGCGTGTTCGCGGGATACCCGCCGTACGACTTGCCACGCGGCAGCCGGCGCATCGCCT
This sequence comes from Gemmatimonadaceae bacterium, assembly GCA_013361745.1. GTDB lineage: Bacteria > Gemmatimonadota > Gemmatimonadetes > Gemmatimonadales > Gemmatimonadaceae > JABFXC01. Next base: position 1,147 of record JABFXM010000351.1, read on the forward strand.
CGGCGGCGATCACCGCGCTCATCGCCTTGCGCGGCGTGTAGACCAGGTTGAGGTAATGCGTCTGCCAGCCGAGGTTGCGCGACGCGGTGCCGAGCATGTCGTAGGCGAACATCGCGGCGAACTGCGCGCCCACCGCGCGCATCGTGCGCGCCATCGCCGGATACATGTAGCCGGTGCGCGTGTCCGGCGCGTCGAACTCGTAGACGATGCGCGGCAGCGTCGCGATGCGCGGGTCGCGCATCGGCGGATAGTCGTCCACCGTGCGCAGCCAGCTCCCGCGCAGCTCGTGTCCGGAGTTGAGCCCCGTCGGATACCAGCCGAAGGTGACGCCCTGCACCACCGAGCGGCGGATCGACTCGGCGATCGCGAAGTCCTGGCTGACGTTGTGGAAGGTAACCGCCTTCGAGCGCGTCGAGCGCACCGCGGCGACGAGCGAGTCGATGTAGGCGACGGAGCCGGCGACGTCGGCGCTGTGGTGCGCCGGCTCGTTGATCGGCTCGATGAAGAGGATCGACGGCTCGTCCTCCCAGGCGACGCCGGTGTACGGGTTCACGTGGTGGAGGATCTGCCGGATGTAGTTCGTCTGCGCGGCGATCGCGGCGCGGTTGGTGCCGAGCTCGGACTTGCGATAGAAGTTGGCGAAGCCCGGTGGCGTCGTGTCGCCGAGCGCGTCGGGCCAGGTGCTCTGATACGTCGTGATCGGCGACAGCAGAATCCAGATCCCGCGCTCGCGCGCCCGCGCGATCACGTAGTCGGCGAGGTCGAGGTGGTCGTTCGCGATCAGGTTGCCCGCGTGATCGCTGTTCTCCCAGTCGCCCCAGAAAGAGACGCGCAGCGCGTCCCACCCCATGCGCGCGAACTGCGCCATGTCCTCGTCCACGAGCCTGTGCCGGTCGAGGCCGAGGTAGCCCGGCGCGCGATAGTCGGATGCCGACGGCAGCGTGTAGTTCGCGCCGAAGAGCGCGACCTCCGCGTTCGTGTCGCGCCAGCGGATCGCGCCGGCTGCGTCGACGTAGACGGTGCGGGCGCGAGGAGCGGGGCCGGGTTGCGCGGAGAGCGGGCTTGCGGCGAGGAAGAGTGCGAAGAGCAGCGCGCGCCGCATCAGCCCTGGGGCGCGGCGGACTCGCGATACGCGCGCACCGCCGCGGCTCGCGCGTGCATGATGAGCCGCGTCACGACGCCGACCGCCAGCGTCAGGTCGTCCGCGTCGGCGTTCTGCATCCGCTGCAGCCGGGTCGCGAGCACTTCGGCGAAGATCTCGTACTCGCGCGCCAGCTGGGCCGCCGTGAAGCCGAGGTGTCGCCGCTGGACGCCGTGACGCTCGGCGATCGCGCGCTGGATGTCGCTCCCGTGCATGAGCAGCTCGCTCTCGAGCCCGCCCGTCTGGTCGACGATTACCAGCGACTGCGCCACGTCGGCGAGGAAGGCGAGGGTGTGGTCCTCGATCTGCGCGGAGCTGAGCTGGCGCGTCAGCGTGAACAGCGGGTCGGCGCGGAGGCGCGCCTCCCACGCCTCGGCGATCGAGTCGAGCGAGGTGCGGAGCTCGGTGCCTAACGGCGCGAGGCCGTGCGGCAGGTGAGCCGCCTGCGCGGTACGGCCGTTCCGCTGGCCCGCGTCGGGGCCTTCGTCGGCGGCGCCGGGCGCGCGCAGCCAGAGGGTGAAGGTCGAACCCTTCCCCGGCTCGCTCTCGAGGGTGATGTCCCCGCCCATCAGCCGCGCGAGCCGGCGACTGATCGCGAGGCCGAGGCCGGTGCCGCCGCGCGTGCGCGTACGTCCCGACTCGGCCTGGACGAACGGATCGAACACGACTCCCTGCAATGTGGGAGAGATCCCGATCCCCGTGTCGCTCACAGCGATGAAGGTCCACGGACCGCGGCCCCCGACGCGTGCGCCCGGCGCCGCCGTCTCGGCCACTCCGGCACGCACGGTGATCCGCCCCGGCGGGTCGGTGAACTTCACCGCGTTCGACAGCAGGTTGACGAGAATCTGTCGCACGCGATCCGGATCGCCGATGTACCTCGAGCCGCCTGCATCGTCCTCGTGCACGAGCTCGAGCGACCGCGCCTCGGCCTGCGGCTCGGCGATGACCATCGCGGCGTGGATCGCCTCGGCCGCCGGCGTGACCTCGTCCTCGAGGCTGAACTGCCCGGAGTCGATCTTCGAGAGATCGAGCACGTCGTTGATGAGCCCGAGCAGGTGCTGGCTGCTCGCGCGCAGCCGGGTGAGGTAGTCGCGCTGCTGGTCGGTGACGGGGCCGGCGATCTCGAGCTCGATGAGCTGGACGTAGCCGGCGACCGCGTTGAGCGGAGTGCGCAGCTCGTGGCTCATCGTCGCGAGGAAGTCGCTCTTGGCGCGGCTCGCCTCCTCGGCGCGCGCCGCTTCCATCTCGGCGGCGGCACGCGCGGCGCGCTCCGCCTCGTACAGCTCCGCGTTCTCGAGCGCCGCCGACACGCGCGTCGCGACCTCCTCGGCCATCGCAAGATCCGCGGGTCCGTACCGGCGGCCGCTCTCGGCGCTCGCGAAGGTGAGCACCCCGACGAGTCGGCCGCGCGCGCGCAGCGGGACCTGCATCGACGAGCGGAAGCCGAGCTCGCGCAGCTGCCGCAGGTGTTCCGGATCGTGCGCGACGCTCTCGAACACCTCGGGCGGGATCTCCGGGACCAGCTCGGGCTGTCCGGTGCGCGCGATCAGCATCGACCCGAACTGGTTCTCGGCGCGGATCGGATACTGCGTGAGCGAGTCCCAGGCGAGTCGTACCTTCGCCTCGTCGCGGTGATGGATCGCGGCCGGGCGCGGGATGCCCTCGGCATCGAGCATCTCGACGAACGACCAGTCGGCGAGCTCGGGGACCGCGAGGCGCGCGACCGCGTCGAGCGTCGAGCGCACGTCGAGCGAGCTGGCGAGCACGGTGCTCGCGCGGGCGAGGAAAGCGACGCGGCGCGCCGCGCGCTCCGCCTGCGCCTGCGCGACACGCTCCGACTCCTGGAGTCGCGTGCGCTCGAGCGCCTGCACCGCCTGGCGGGCGATCGCCAACATGAGGGCGCGGTCATCGTCGTCGAAGACGCGCGGCGCGTCGTACGTCCAGAGCAGCGCCCCGTGCGCGACTCCTTCGAGGATCAACGGTACCGCCGCCCATGCCCGGCTCTCGCTCGCCTTGGGCGTGTAGCCGCCGAGGTAGCGTGCGCCCCACTCCTCCGGAGAGGCGACGAACACCGGCTCCCGGGTTCGCGCCGCCTCGGCGATGGGGATCGCCGCGTCGAGCGGCCAGCGACGCCCCACCGACATGCACGCCTCTTCCGGGTAGCCGTGCGAGTCGAGGAGCTCGAGCTGGTTTCGGTCAGCGGTCAGGAGCGCGACCACTCCCGCGTAGGCCCCGAGCGACGCGATTCCCTCGCGCATCACGATGCGGGCGACGGCGGCGCGCGTCGTCACTCCCGAGAGCGCGGCGGTGAGCGACTGCAGCCGCTCGATGTGCGCGGCGGCGCGCTCGGCACGTACCCGCGCCGCTTCCGCCCGCGCGACGAGGTTCCGCTGCTCGCCGATGTCGCGGGCGATCTTCGCCGCGCCGACGATCGCGCCGCTCGCATCGCGGATCGGCGAGACGGCGAGCGAGACCTCGACCCGCGTGCCGTCCTTCCGGACGCGAATCGTCTCGAAATGCTCCACCCGTTCGCCCCGCGACAATCGCGCGACGATCTCACGCTCCTCGGCGTGCCGCTCGGGTGGAATGAGGGTGAGCACGTTGCGCCCGATGATCTCCTCGGGCCGGTAGCCGAAGAGCCGCGCAGCGCCCTCGTTCCAGCTCACGATGGTGCCGTCGAGCCGCTTCCCGACGATGGCGTCGTCGGACGAGCTGACGATCGCGGCGAGCCACCCCTTGGCGTCGAAGACGAGGGGATTCGAGTCGGCGATGGATTCGTCCTGGGGGGCCGATGGAGCCACGGCGAATCGGCGCGTGAGGGAAAGGGCGTGGGTCGCACCGCACTGGTGCGACCGGCAGCCGGCGCGCGCTGGGGGGGAGAACGCGAGCGGCGCGTGGTCGGATTGTATCGCGGAAGCTGATCGAGTGCAATGTGCCGCGAGTCACCTCACCGACGGAGCCACCGGTCGACCGGCCGAGGGTCTGAGCTTCGGTGATGGCGGCAGTCGACAGGGTTGGCGCGCTCCGTGCTCGTCCGACCGCCTAACGGCCAGCCGCCGGCTGGCCGGGAACATTTCGCCGGCCCGGCACGGTAGACTCGCATGGCCCGCCTCGAGCTCATTCTCCTCCTTCTCGCCGTCTCGGCGGCGCTCCTCGTGCCGGCGCGGCGCTGGGGCGTGCCGCATCCCGTCCTGCTCGTCCTCGGCGGTGCCGTGCTCGCCGTGATCCCGGGGCTGCCCGAGGTCACCTTCGATCCCGAGGTGGCGTTCGTCATCTTCGTTCCGCCACTGCTGTACCGGACGGCGGTCACCGGCTCGGTGCGCGACTTCCGCAGCGAGCTGTGGGCGATCCTCCGCCTCGGCATCCTGCTCGTCCTCGTGACGATCGGCGTGGTCGCCTGGACGGCGCACGCGCTCTCCCCCGAGTTCACCTGGGGCGCCGCGTTCACCCTCGCCGCGATCGTCGCGCCCCCCGATTCCGTCGCGGCGACGGCCGTCATGCGCAACCTCGACGCGCCGGGCGCGCTGGTCAGCATTCTCGAGGGCGAGGGGCTCGTCAACGACGCGACCGCGCTCGTCTCGTATCGCATGGCCGTCGCGGCCGTCGTGACGGGGACGTTCTCGACGCTCCATGCCGCGGGCGGGTTGCTCCTCACCGGGGCCGGCGGGATCGTCGTCGGGCTGATCGTCGCGCGGGTGATCGTCTGGGTGCGCGGCTTCGCGCGCGAGATTCCGAGCGTCGAGAACACTGTCTCGGTCCTCACTCCCTTCGTCGCCTATCTCCCGGCCGACCGACTCGGCGCCTCGGGAGTGCTCAGCGTCGTGGCCTGCGGGATCTACCTGAGTCGCGTCGCGCCGCGTGTCGTTCCGCCGGCGACGCGGGTGCAGAGCGAGGCGATGTGGTCGATGCTGAACGCGTGGCTCGAGGGAATCGTCTTCATCCTGATCGGGCTCGAGCTGCCGCGCGCCTATCGCGCGCTGCACCACCATTCGCTCGGCACGCTGCTCGGCTGGAGCGCGATCGTCAGCGCGGTGATGATCCTGCTCCGGCTCGTCTGGGTCTGGCCGAGCGCGTATATCCCGCGCCTGGTCACGCGGCGGCCCGGTCCCGACGGAAAGCGCGATCGCCCGCTCCCCTCGTGGCGCTGGGTGCTGACCGTCGGCTGGGCGGGGATGCGCGGCGGAGACTCGATCGTCATCGCGCTCGCGCTGCCGCTGGTGACAGCGCGCGGCACGCCCTTTCCCGCGCGCGACCTGATCACCTTCATCACCTTCGGCGCGGTCTTCGCGACGCTCGTCGTGCAGGGATTGACGCTGCGCCCCTTCCTCCGCCTGATCGGCCTGCACGAGGACGGGCTCGGTGACCGCGAGGAGCTGCATGCGCGCCGCGTCGCCGCGGAGGCGGG
>JABFXM010000380.1 GCA_013361745.1 Gemmatimonadaceae bacterium
CTACGTCACCAACGGGACGGTCGCCGGGCTCGCGATGGCCGCGAACTGGGTGCTCCCGCGCATCGCGCTCCGGGCGCGGCGCTGGTGGTTCCGCTTCCTGTTCGCCGCGTTCGACGCGACGCTCATCAGCACGATCGTCTACACGTACGCGTCCCCGGGACTCGTCGTCGTCTACTTCCTGGCGATCGTTCCCTACTCGTTCGACCGCGGGCGAGTGCTCGGCTACTTCACCGCGCTTGCCTGCGCGACCGGCTACGTCATCGCGATGATCGCGGCGCGGGTGTCGCACCAGAGCGCCGCGCTCTCGACGAGCTGGATCGCCGTGGACGCGGTGCTGCTCCTGCTCGTCTCGCACCAGATCGTTCCGATCGCCTCGAAGCTCATCAGCAGGGTTCGCGAGACGCGGGAGTGTATGACGGCGGCCGAGCGCGGCGATCTCACCGTGCGCGCCACGTCGCGGTATGCCGACGAGCTCGGATTCCTCCAGCGGAGCTTCAACCGGATGCTCGACGAGATCGGACAGCTGATCGCGAGCGTTCAGCAGGAGTCCGACGAGGTCGCCGCGGTCGCCGAGCAGCTCGCGGAGTCGGCCAGGGAGATCGACGTCGCCGGGAGTGCCTTCGCTCGCACCGCCATCGCCGTACACCGCAGACTCCAGGAGCAGCGTCAGCACGCCATCGGCGGCGTGAGGCAGACTGACCTTGCGCTGGATGCGGCGAGCGGACTCACCACGCGCGCCGGCGAGATGGAAGTGGACGCGCGCAATCTCGTCGCCGCGGCGTCCTCGAGCCGCGAAGCGACCGGGCGTGCAGCCGAGTCGCTGGTCAACATCGGCGAGAAGGTTCGCACCTCCGCCGCCGCGGTCAGCGCGCTCGCGGAGTCCTCGGACAAGATCGGCCGCTTCGCGCTCGCCGTCTCCGGTATCGCTCGGCAGACCAACCTTCTCGCGCTGAATGCAGCCATCGAAGCCGCGCGCGCGGGTGAACACGGGAAGGGATTCGCCGTCGTCGCGGACGAAGTCGCGAAGCTCGCCGCGCAGAGCGATCAGGCCGCGAAGGAGATCGGCAGCGCGATCGCCACGGTACGTGACCAGATCGGAACCGCGGTCACCGTCATGACCCAGGGAGAAGAGGAAGTCCGTGGCGTGGGAACCGTCGCCGCCGATGCGACCGCGGCACTCGGTGCCATGCTCGCGGGAATCGAGCGGATCGCCGGCGTCATCGGCGACGCCACTGCGGTGTCGCGCGACCAGTCGGACACCATGAGCCGGCTCGCGGACGCGATCCGCTCGATGGAGACCGTTTCGGTCGAAGCCGCCACACGGGCCGAGGAAGCGTCGACCGCGGCGGCGGCGCAGACGGCCTCTCTCGGTGCGCTCTCGAGCTCCTCGCAGCAGCTCGCTGCGCTCGCGGAGCGGCTGCGTCGTTCCATCACACGCTTCACCGTCAGCGCCGGGTCGGCGGCGGCGCGCTGAGCGGAGAGAAGCGGCGCAGCACCGCGACGTAGGGGAGCACCAGCTCGGCCCGAAATTGCTGCAGCATGCCTTCGCCGTCGTAGCGTTCGCGGAATTCCACCGCGGTGAGCCCGATCATCGTCCGGATGTGGCGGCCGAAGCTCTGTGGCGAGGAGTAATCGAGGTGGTTCGACACGCTCGCCACGGACAATCCGGGATTCTCGAGCAGCCGTGCCGCGCGGACGAGACGCGCCATCGCGAGATAGCGCTTCGGCGCCGGAAGGTGCGCGCGAAAGAAGCGGCTCATCAGAGTCGACGGCAGTATCCCCAGTGCCTTCGCGAGCGAACGGATCGTGGCCGCGGTACGCGGCCGAAATAGAAGCTCGAAGAACTGCTGGCAATCAGGGGGCGCGCCTGGCAGGTCACCCGCGATTCGCGCCAACGCGAGACGCTGGATGTCATCGCTTCGTCCTTCGACGAGCACCGCCCGCAGCTCGCGCCACCCCGTCGGCTGTCGGACGTCCACGATCGTTCGCACTCCGCTGCGTCCGAGCGCGAGGACCGCGCGTGGTGTCTGCTGCTCGAGCTGCGAGAGAAGCGCCACGGCCGGAACGCGCGGAAACTCCCGCACCATGGTGGCGATCTTCGATGCCTCACGCTCCTGGCATCGGCATACGGAGACGAGCACTGCGCCGATCGGACGTTCGCGGAGGTCGCGGAAGACGTCCTCCAGAGAATCCCGATGCAGTGCCCTGTAGACACCGACACCGGCGGCGTCCACGCGAGCGCGCTCGGCGGGATCGAGAACGGTCGTCACGGCCGCAAGCTCAACGGCCGGTGCGGATGACGGAGAGACAATCGAGAGCGACACGGAACCCTCCACGGCAGAGATGACCGCCGCGCCCCCCGCGCGACGTGGCGAAACAGTGCGCTCAGACGTCAACTGGACGTCATTCATCATCCTTCGATCGCCTCTCGCATGTCGACCGACGAATTCGCGATGGCTCTGCGTGCCCTCGGCGCGCCGCTCTTTCTCGATGATGCTGGTACCCCGGCGCCGTTAGGCGTCGAGTACGCCGCGACCGCCGCGGATGGCACACGCGTGCGCATCACTCGGCTTGCGCCAGCGCTCGGCACCGGACTGCGCGATCGCGACGCGTTCGTTGATGTGCTCGAGCGATATCGCTACGAAGGCGCAGGGATCGCCGGCGACGCTCTGTACTTCGTGGAGCGCCCACCGGAGGGAGAGCCGCTCTCGGCTCGCCTGGCGCGTGAGGGCACCATCCGGCCCACGGCCTTTTTTCCCATTGCCTCGTCAGCCGCGGAAGCCCTCGCCGAGTATCACCGGACCCATGATGCACATGGGGGTCTCTGCCCACGAACCATCTACGTTCGTGGCGATTCGGAGGTTCTCCTGCGATGGGGCGGAGTAGTCCCCGCCTTGATCGCGGCGGGTGCGGGTCTCGAGGCCATCTCCGAACGGCTCGGCCTCACCGGCTATCTCGCGCCTGAGCTCGCGCGCTCGGCCGATTTCGATGTTCCCAGCGACATCTTCGCGCTCGGCGCGACGTTCTATGCCGTGACCACAGGGCGCCCCCCGTTCGGCGGCCGTACCACCGCGGGGGTCATGGCGACCGTGCTCACCGAGGATGCGACGACGAAGACGAGCCCTGCCCAGCTGCTGACGACCGCGGTGCTCCGTTCCGTCGAGCAGGAGCCCGCCGACCGATGGCGCGATGCCCACGAGTTCGCACGCGCGATCCGAGGAATGCCGGAGCCCACTGCGCCCGCAACGCCGCGCACTGGTTGTCTCGGCGCGGTGACCGTGATCTCCACCCTCGTTGTCTGGGGCCTAACGAAGTACATTACATGAGCATGCGAGCGGCCGGACGGTCGCGGTGAGCCGCCGTGAGGCGGTGCACCGAGGAAAGTCCGGGCTCCCTGGACAGACTGCCAGGTAACGCCTGGGCACGCACGTCGTGAGGCGTGTGTGACGGACAGTGCCACAGAAAACAGACCGCCCTCCGGCGAAAGCCGGTGGGCAAGGGTGAAAAGGTGGAGTAAGAGCCCACCGCGCCGCCGGTAACGGCGACGGCATGGTAAACCCCAGTCGGAGCAAGGCCAAATAGGCGGCGAGAGGCAGTCCTCCTCGATCAAGACGCCGCGGGTCGGCTGCTAGAGGGTGCGGGTGACCGCACTCCGAGAGGAATGACCGTCCGGGCAACTCATCGCCCGACAGAACCCGGCTTACAGGCCGCTCGCGTGCGCTCCCGCCGCTCCTTGCCTAACGGCGCCCCCACCGTGCCGTCGGACGGTGGTGACCATCTTCCATCGATCGCATGACCCGCGTCTCCCGCCTTGGCGTCGCCACAGTCGTAGCTCTCACCGCGGCATGCGGATCCTCGCCGGCGACGACTCCCTCGACGCTGCCGACGCCGACCGCGCCACCACCCGCGGCAAAACCCCCGGTGGCTTCGTCCCCTGTCGTCGCTGCCCCGGCGGCGCACCCGTTCACGTATGCATCAGGGGTCTATCGCTACGAGATCCGCAGCGACGCGATCATCCAGGCCGAAGGAACCTCCCGGACTGATACGGTGGCGACACGCGCTGTCGTGACGTACCGCGTCACTCCGCGCGACAGTGGGCTGCTTGCCGTCGAAGGTGTCGTCGATTCGTTCACGGTGACCACGAGTCGTGGGAGCTCTCCGTTGAACGCTGGTCTCCCCTTCAGCATGCTGCTGTCCGGCAATGGACAACCACACTCGCCGGTTTCGCCGGACAGTGCTGGAGTGTGCACGACTCCGCTCGAGGCGGTAGTCTCCACGAGTCGCGAGCTTCTTTCGGCGGTACCGGTTCCCCTTGCTCCGGACGCGCAGTGGTCGGACTCGCTCACGGCGGTCACGTGCCGTGGAACGATCCCCGTGACGACACGGAGCGAGCGCCACTCACAGGCCAGCTGGGTCGCGGTCCCCGCGGAGTGGTCGCGCCATGAAGGAGACGCCGCCTTCGAGATCACACGCACGACCAATACGTCCGTCGCGGGGGACGGACGTGCCGCCGGGCGACAGGTGGCGGTGACTGGAAGCGGGCAGGGTACCGGTGTGCTCTACGTGGATTCCGAGCTCGGCGTGCTGTTGGGTGCCGTCGGTAACTCTTCCACGCGGCTTCTGGTGGACACAGGTACGCAGCGCCAGCAATTCCTGCAGACAGTTCACCAGCACATCACACTACTGCGCTGACGCCGACGCCCACGGCGCGGCTATTCGTCGACGGGCATCCGCGGCGGTGGGTGCGCCGCCGAGCAGCGTGCGCCCTGGAGCAACCCCGTGCCCGGCATCCAACGGCCGGAGAACACTCGTCGCAGGGCACGCCAGATGAGGCGCACGGTCAGCACCAGTGCGATCAGCACCAGAAGCGCGAGCGCCATCGTGATCCACGGGTGGTGCCACACGAAGAGTGTCACGCTCGCCACGAGTCCGAGCTCGGCGACGTTCGACACCCCGTTCGTGAATGGTTCCGGCGAGGTGTCGATGGCGTAGCGCAGCCCCAGCTTCGTCGTATGAGTGACGACGCCGAGTCCACCACCCAGCAATGCCGCGGCGAGGACGATTACCGGCTCTCCATGCCATGCAGTCATCACGGCGAGCGCCGCCGCGGCCGGAGGGCGGATGAGGCTATGGAACGTCTCCCATGCCGAGGCCACGCCTGGGATGAGTGTCGCGATGAACTCGAACAGGTACAGCACCACCGCGATCCCGATCACGACCGGGTGCGATACCGCAGATAGACCGCCGGGAAGTGGACCGATCCAATCCATCCGCTCTGCGAGACCGAGGATCGCGATCGTCGCGTACAGGTTGATCCCGCTCGCGTACGCGATGCCCAATGCTTGCACGAGCGAAACGATCGGCGTCATTGGGTCTCCGAGAGCTGGCGGACTATCCGGTCAGTCGACGAGTCGTAGCGGCATCACCAGGCACAAATACTGTGCCGGATCGCTCCACTGCTCCGGTTCAAGGGTGGCTGCACGCTCGGGAGCGCGGAAGGTCATACGCACTTCATCGGTCGGGATGAACCGCAGGATCTCCAGCAGATAGCTCGCGTTGAAGCCGATATCGAGCGGATCGCCCGTGAAGCGGACGGCGAGCTCGTCCTGGGCATCACCGAGGTCAGGGGTCTGAACGCTGAACTTCGCCATCCCGGCGTTGAAGGACATCCGGATGCGGTGCGTCTGGTCAGACGCGATGACCGACATCCGCTTGAGGGCACTCGTCAGCGCAGCCTTGTCGGCGATGGCGACCTTGTCATTGTCCTTCGGAATGACCTGCTCGTAGTTCGGGTAGGGCCCCTCGATCAGCCGGGTATACACCGCCGTGAAAGGGGAGCGGAACCCGAGGTGGTTTTCTCCTCGTGCAATCTCCAGCTCCTCATCGGCAGGAAAGAGGCGACGAATCTGCTCGAGGGCCTTGGGCGGGACGATCAGATCCGCGGATGGCATTCCACTCGACTTGATCGGGACCTGCATCTTCGCGAGCCGGTGGCCATTGGTCGCCACCATCCTCATCATGTCCGGCCGGAGCTCCCAGAGTACTCCGTTCAGGATCGGACGGCTCTCCTCGGTCGATACGGCGAATGCGGTGTGTGAGATCAGCTTCTGCAGCTCACCTGATCGTACTCGCCAGCTCTCACCGAACTTTATGCTGGGGAACGACGGGAACTCATCACGAGGCAGCCCGAGGAGGCGGAAGTGTGCGCGGCCGCAGTCCAGGGTGACGCGTTGCTCTCCGGAGCTCGCCACGCGAACAGGCGCCGGCGGGAGCTCACGGGCGATCTCACTCAGCTTCTTCGCTGGAATCGTGATCGCACCCGTGCTCTCGACATCCGCGCTGATCTCCGTGCTGACCGCGATATCGAGATCGGTACCGGAAAGGCGGATGCCCTTCTCCGTGGTCTCGATGAGGATGTTCGCCAATACGGGTAGCGTGGTCTTGGCAGGAATGCTGGCTGCTACCGCGGCAAGACCTTCCTGGAGCTTCTCCCGCGTGATCGTGAAGCGCATTGGCTCCTGAATGTTGATCGTTCGAGCGCTCTATCTGTTACTGAATGCTTTAAAGCTCTGGTAGTAGCAGTAGTAGAGCCTGTGGAGCTGTGGAGAGACGCGTCAACTTACTGCGATCCCGGATGTTGCGATACCGGGGATGACGTTCACTCGACGTGGATCGTGGTCGATTGGTGT
>JABFXM010000172.1 GCA_013361745.1 Gemmatimonadaceae bacterium
GCCCGAGCGTGTAGCCGATGGAGCGATCGAAGTAGGTGTGGAAGGTGCCGACGACGGGACAGTCGGCTTCCTCGATGGCGAGGAGCGGAAGGACGGGAGTCAGCGGCGAGTGGACGTGGACGATGTCGTAGCGTCCGCGGCGGAGCGCCGACCGCATTCGCCGTCGAAGCCCCATCCCGACCGTGATGCGCGCCTGCGAGCCGTTCGCGTAGACCGACTGCGAGCGGCCGACCCGGAGGACGTGCGGCATCGGCTCGGCGCCGGGGATGTCCGAGGTGATGATGTCCACGTGGTGGCCACGTTCGCGCGCCTCGCGGGCGAAGTAGTGCACGTGCTCGCAGATCCCGCCGAGGTGGGGATAGTAGTACTCGGTGACGAGCGCGATGCGCAGCGCCCGCGACGGGGTCCGGTCGTGCAGGACGCCGTGGGAAAGCGGTGCGTGCGGGCCGTGGACAGCGCGGGGGGCCACCGTGCCCATTCTATGCCTGTTCGAGCGCGGCATGAGCGGCGGCAAGGCGAGCGATCGGAACGCGATACGGCGAGCACGAGACGTAATCGAGGCCGATGCGATGACAGAACTTCACCGACTTCGGATCACCGCCATGCTCCCCGCAGATCCCGACCTTGAGCCCAGGGCGGGTCCTTCTTCCTTCGTCGACCGCCATGCGAATGAGCCTCCCGACTCCGTCCTGGTCCAGTACCTGGAATGGATCCTCGGGGAAGATACCCTTCTCGACGTAAGAGGGAAGGAACCGCCCCGCGTCGTCGCGGCTGAGCCCGAAGGTGGTCTGTGTCAGATCGTTCGTTCCGAAGGAGAAGAATGCCGCGCTCTCCGCGACTTCGCCAGCCAGAAGCGCGGCGCGGGGAAGCTCTATCATCGTACCTATCGTGTAGCTAACTGGCTCGCCCATCCCGCCTAACACTTCCGCGGCCTGGGCCTCGAGGATCGCCTTCTGGTGGTCCAGCTCCCGCGTGCTCGCGACGAGGGGAATCATGATCTCGGGCCGGACGTCGATCCCGCGCCGCGATGCGCGGACCGCGGCCTCGAAGATCGCCCGCCCCTGCATCTCGGTGATCTCGGGATAGCTGATCCCGAGGCGGCAGCCGCGATGGCCGAGCATCGGGTTGGTCTCGCGCAGCGACTCGACGATCCGCGCCAGCTCGGGACGCGCGATGTCGAGCTGCCGCGCGAGCATCTTGCTCTCCTCGCCGCCGTGCGGAAGGAACTCGTGGAGGGGCGGATCGAGCAGCCGGATCGTCACCGGGTACCCGTGCATGGCCTCGAAGATCCCCTCGAAATCGTGCCGCTGCATCGGGAGGAGTTTCGCGAGCGCGCGGCGGCGCCCCATCTCGTCGCGCGCGACGATCATCTCGCGCATCGCGGTGATGCGATCGCCCTCGAAGAACATGTGCTCCGTCCGACAGAGCCCGATCCCCTCGGCGCCGAAGCCGCGCGCGACGCGGGCATCGTGCGGCGTGTCGGCGTTCGCGCGCACCTTCAGGCGGCGCACCTTGTCGGCGCGCTTCATCAGACGCTCGAAGGCGAGGTACGCCGGCGCCTCGAGGGCGCGCGTCTGCCCCGAGATCACCCGAATGACCTCGCTCGGGATCGTGGGCAGGGCGCCGGCGAAGACACGACCGGTGGCCCCGTCGAGGGTGAGCCACTCGCCCTCGCCGATCGTGGTCCCGTTCACGGTGAGCCGCCGCTGCATCGCGTCGACGTGGAGCTCCTTCGCGCCGACGATGGCGCACTTGCCCATCCCGCGCGCGACGACGGCCGCGTGGCTCGTCATCCCGCCGCGCGAGGTGAGCACCGCGCGGGCCGCGACGATCCCGTGAAAGTCCTCGGGAGTGGTCTCCTCACGGACGAGGATCACCGCGTCGCCGGCGGCGGCCCGTCGCTCCGCGACGTCGGGGTCGAAGACGGCCAAGCCGCTCGCGGCGCCAGGGGAAGCGGGGAGTCCGGTCACGAGCGGAGTCGCGCGAACCGCGCCATCGATCACGGGGTGGAGAAGCTGGTTGAGCTGGTCGGGCTCGACGCGGCGCACGGACTCCTTCTCGTCGATGAGACCATCGCGCACCATCTCGTCCGCCACCCGCACCGCGGCCATCGCGGTGCGTTTCCCGCTACGCGTCTGCAGCAGGAAGAGTTTCCCGCGCTCGACGGTGAACTCGATGTCCTGCATGTCGCGGTAGTGCGACTCGAGCCGCTGCTGCGTCTCGACCAGCTCCGCGTACGCGCCGGGGAGCCTGTCGGCCATCTCCGCGATCCTGAGCGGGGTCCGGATCCCGGCCACGACGTCCTCACCCTGCGCGTTGACGAGGAACTCCCCATAGAAGACGTGCTCCCCCGTGGAGGGGTCTCTCGTGAATGCGACACCCGTACCGGAGTCGTCCCCCATGTTGCCGAACACCATGGCGACGACGTTGACCCCGGTGCCTAACGTTTCGGGGATGGCGTGCACCTTCCGGTAGTCCACCGCCTTCTTCAGCGTCCACGAGCGCCACACGGCCTCGATCGCGCCCCAGAGCTGCGCGCGCGGGTCCATCGGGAAGGGTTTTCCCGTCGCCGCTCGGACCAGCTGCTTGTATTCCTCGACGAGGTTGCGGAGGGCGTCCTCCCGCAGATCGGCGTCGGTCTCGACCCCGCTCGTCATGCGCTTCGCCTTCAGCAGGTGCTCGAACTGCTGGCCGGGGACGCCGAGCACGACGTCGCCGTACATCTGGATGAAGCGGCGGTAGGAGTCGTACGCGAAGCGCGCGTTCCCGCTCTGCTGCGCGAGCCCGATGACCGTGCGGTCGTTGAGTCCGAGATTGAGGATCGTCTCCATCATCCCCGGCATCGAAACGGGCGCGCCGGAGCTCACGGAGACGAGCAGGGGATTGCCCGGGTCGCCGAGGGTGCGGCCGCAGGTCGCCTCGAGGCGCTCGAGGTTGCGCGCGACCTCGTCGCGGAGCGCATCGGGGATCGCGCCGGTCTTCAGGTATTCGACGCACGCCGAGCAGGCGATGGTGAACCCGGGAGGAACGGGCACCCCGAGGTTCGTCATCTCGGCGAGGTTCGCACCCTTCCCGCCGAGCACCGCCTTCATGTCCTTCGTGCCGTCAGCGCTGCCGTTGCCGAAGAAATAGACGTTCTGGGTCACTGGAATACGGGTTCAGCATCCGCACCCTGCGCGAAGCTTCTCGGGGTCGGTCGGTGGCGCTGTCGGGTAGTCGCCCGAGAAGCAGGCATGGCAAAACCCGTGCGGGCCATCCGGAACCGATTCCAGCATTCCGTCCAGTGAGAGGTAGCCCAGCGTATCGACGCCGAGATGCGCGGCGATCTCCGGCGTCGTGTAGTTCGCGGCGATGAGCTCCTCGCGCGTCGGCGTGTCGATGCCGTAGTAGCACGGGCCCGTGACCGGCGCCGAGCTGACGCGCATGTGGACCTCCTTCGCCCCCGCCGCGCGCACCATCGCGACGAGCCCGCGCGTCGTCGTGCCGCGGACGATCGAATCGTCCACCATGACGACGCGCTTTCCCTGCAGCACCTCGCGCACCGCGTTGTACTTCACGCGCACCTTCGCGTCGCGCGCGCCCTGCGTCGGCTGGATGAAGGTGCGGCCGACGTAGTGGTTGCGAATGAGCGCGAGCTCGTAGGGAAGTCCGGACTCCTCCGCGTAGCCGAGCGCCGCGGAGTTCGACGAATCGGGAACGGAGAAGACGAGGTCCGCGCCCGGCGTCGGGTGCTCGCGGGCGAGCCGCCGCCCGAGCTCGCGGCGCGCGCGGTCCACCGAGCCGCCGAACACGCGGCTGTCGGGGCGCGCGAAGTAGACGTACTCGAAGACGCAGCGATGCTGCTCCTTCGCGGTGAGGCGCGCGCCCGTGCGGACGCCCTCACGATCGACGACGACGATCTCTCCCGGCTCGACCTCGCGGACCGCCTGCGCACCGACGATGTCGAGCGCGCAGCTCTCCGATCCGAAGACCACCGAGTCGCCGAGCGTCCCCATGACGAGCGGGCGCCAGCCGCGCGGGTCGCGCGCTGCGAGGAGCGTGTCGCCGAGCAGCACCAGCAGCGAGTACGCGCCCTCGACGCCCTGCAGCGCCTCGGCGAGCCGCTCCTCCGGGCGCTCAGCGCGCGAGCGCGCGATCCGGTGGACGATGACCTCCGAGTCCATCGTCGAGGAGAAGATGGCGCCGGAGTCCTCGAGCTCCTGGCGGAGCTCGGCGGCGTTCGTCAGGTTGCCGTTGTGCGCGAGCGCCACCGCGCCACCGCGGACGCTCGCGACCACCGGCTGCGCGTTCGCGAGCACCGAGGATCCCGCGGTGCTGTAGCGCGTGTGCCCGATCCCCGTGCTTCCCGCGAGTCCGCGCAGCTCGCCGACGTCGAGCCCCTCGGAAACGAGACCCATCGCGCGCACCGCGTGCGCGCGGGAGGTGTCATCGACCGTGACGATCCCCGACGACTCCTGTCCGCGGTGCTGGAGCGAATAGAGGCCGAGCTGGACGAGCTCCGCCGCGGCAGGATGGCCGCGCACGCCGAATATGCCGCACATGCTGCTAGTTCACCGGTGTCGTGAGAGTCTCCGTCGATTCCACCGCGATCGTCGCGGCGGAGCGCGACATGATCCGCGGGATCGCATCGTGCCATGCCGTCGCGAGCCGCTCCATCGAGGTGACGATGAGTCGCGTGCCGACGCGGATCGAGAGCGGCGAGCCAGCGACGCCGACGGTCCCGATCACGCGCAGTGGCACGCGATTCCGCTCCGCGATGCGCTTCAGCGTCTGCGTGTCCCTCGTGGACACGATCACGCGGTTCTGTCCCTCGCCGAAGAGCAGCGCGCGCAGAGGAAGCAGCGACCAGCCCGAGAGATCCACGGTCGCGCCGATCATGCGATCACGGTCCATGATGCAGCATTCGGCGAGCGATACGGCGAGGCCGCCCTCGCTGATGTCGTGCGCCGACGAGAGCGCGCCCTTCTCGGCCGCGGCGACGAGGGTGTCGACGAGACGGCGCGCCGCCTCGAGGTCGCACGCCGGTGGCGCGCCGGCGACGACTCCATGGATCCGCGCGAGATACTCGCTCGCGCCGAGCTCCGGGGTCGGCTCGCCGAGGAGCACGATGTCGGCGCCCTCGTCGCGGAAGTGCGAGCGTACGGCGCGATCGACGTCGTCGAGCACTCCGACCATCCCGATCACGGGCGTCGGGTGCACCGCGCTCTGCGGGCTCTCGTTGTAGAGGGAAACGTTCCCGCCGGTGACGGGCGTCTCGAGGGCGGTGCAGGCCTCGCCGATTCCGGCGATCGCCTCGCGCAGCTGGAAGTAGACCTCGGGACGCTTCGGGTTGCCGAAGTTGAGATTGTTAGTGATCGCGCGTGGCCGCGCGCCGGTGCAGGCGACGTTGCGCGCCGACTCGGCGACGGCGATGCGCGCACCCAGCCGCGGATCCAGCGCGACGTAGCGCCCGTTGCAGTCCACCTTGAGGGCGAGCGCCTTCTTCGTTCCGCGCAGTCGCACCACCGCGGCGTCGCCGCCGGGGCCGACGACGGTGTTCGTGCGGACGGTCGTATCGTACTGGCGGTACACCCAGCGCTTGCTCGCGATCGTCGGCGAGGAGAGGAGCTCCTCGAGCGTCCAGACGGGATCGCGCTCTTCGGCGCGTTCCGGGATCGAGCTCACGTCGCGCGCGCGGGCCTCGCGTACCGCCGCGCTCTCCTCGGCGGGGGGCGTATAGGTCGGGCAGTCGGTCACGAGGCGCGAGCCCGGAAACTCGGCGACCACGCGATCGCCCTCGGTGACGCGGTAGACAGGCTCCGCGATCACCTCGCCGATCACCGCCGCCTCGAGCTCCCACTTCGTGAGGATCTTTCTGACCTCGTCCTCGTGCCCCTTCTTCGCGACGACGAGCATGCGCTCCTGCGACTCGCTGAGCAGGATCTCGTACGGTGTCATCCCCGTCTCGCGCACGGGCACCTTCGCGGTGTCGATCGTCACGCCGACGTCGCCGCGCGCCGCCATCTCCGCCGACGACGAGGTGAGCCCCGCCGCGCCCATGTCCTGGATCGCGACGATGTGACCGCTGCGAATGAGCTCGAGGCTCGCCTCGAGGAGCAGCTTCTCGGTGAAGGGATCACCGACCTGCACGCGCGGGCGCTTCGCCTCGCTTCCCGCCGAGAGATCTTCGGAGGCGAAGGTCGCGCCATGAATGCCGTCGCGACCCGTGCGCGCGCCGACCGCCATGATGGGATTGCCCACGCCCTCCGCGACGGCCCGCATCAGCTCGTGCTCGTGCAGCAGGCCGACGCACATCGCGTTGACGAGCGGGTTTCCCTCGTAGGCGGGATCGAAGACGACTTCGCCGCCGACCGTCGGGATGCCGACGCAGTTGCCGTAGTCGCCGACGCCCTTCACCACGCCGGCGAACAGGTAGCGCACGCGCGCCGAGTCGAGGGACCCGAAGCGGAGCGAGTCGAGTACCGCGATCGGACGCGCGCCCATCGTGAAGACGTCGCGCAGGATTCCGCCGACGCCCGTCGCCGCCCCCTGATAGGGCTCGACCGCCGACGGGTGGTTGTGCGACTCGATCTTGAAGGCGACCGCGAGCCCGTCGCCGACGCTTATCACGCCGGCGTTCTCGCCCGGCCCCTGCAGCACCCAGGGGGCCCTCGTCGGCAGCGTCCGGA
>JABFXM010000022.1 GCA_013361745.1 Gemmatimonadaceae bacterium
CCAGCTATTCAGCGCAGCTCCGCCGCCCGGTTGAAGAGATCGGCGAGCGCGTCATCGGGGAGCCGCTGCCACTGGTCGGGGCAGGGCCAGAGACGCTTGCGGCCGGCACGCGAGACGAAGACGAGCCCGGGGTTGTCGCGCTGGATGGGATAGTCGCACTCGAGGGCGCGGCGAGGGGAGTCGGTCCTCTCGTCGAAGACCTCCCACTCGTTCCCGGCGGAATCCCTGAAGAAGCGCTCGTCGATCATCGGCGAAGTCCGCGGAGCCTCACGCGTATCACGCCTCATCGTCGTCGACGAGTGTCGTGCGGGCCGGCCCCTCACTGGGAGAACGCCGGACTCTGCCGTGAAGTTACAACTTTCCGGTGATCCGCGCCACCATTTCCGCGCCCGGGTGATGAATCGCGCCGTGCGCGGGGACCGGGGCGGGTTCGGACCTCTGCCTTCGCGGGGAGGTCGGGAGGAGGGGAGGGACCGCCTCCTCGTCTCCCGCGCTTCCTGCGACGTCGCAAGCGCGAGTCGGTCGCAGGGTCCCCGCGCACGGCGCGACGGCAGCGACCTACGCGCGCCCCCAGATCAACCCGTACAGCAGCAGCGCGAGGACGAGCGCCGTGAGCGCGACGTAGAGGCGGTCCTTCTGCGCGAGAAAGGCGCCTAACGTGAGAGCGACGCGGGCCACCGGTGTCGCGATGAGGAGGACGAGGCCGAGCTGCACGATGGCGGGGAAGCTGCCATGCAGCGCGCCGCTCGTCACCGCGCCGACGCTGCGCCAGGGGGAGGACTCGCCGGCGAACACACGGAAATCGACGGGAGTCGAGCCGTGGTGCAGGAGCACGCCGGCCGCGCCGACGATGACGACCGCGGTCGCGATGAGGACCCCGAGCTGGAGGAGGCGGCCGATGACCTGCTCGACCTCGTGGTCGCTCCAGCGGCCGCGCTTCACGTCGCGCGGGTCGGTCACAGTCCCCCCGTCGCGCCCTTGTAGAGCATCTCCATGGCGAGCACGACGACGACCGCGGTGAAGAGCCGACGCAGCCAGAGCGTGTTCGCTCTGCCAAGGATGCGCGCGCCGGTGAGCGCGCCACCGAGCACGCCGAGCATCACCGGGAAGGCGAGCGACGGCTCGATGTAGCCGCGGTGCAGGTAGACTCCCGCGCTCGCCGCCGCCGTCACACCGATCATGAAGTTGCTCGTCGTCGTCGAGACCTTGAAGGGGAGCTGCATCGCGCGATCCATCGCCAGCACCTTCACGACGCCGGAGCCGATGCCGAGCAGCGCCGAGAGAACGCCGGCGACGAGCATGACCACGAACCCCGTCGGCACCTGCTGCACGGCGTACGACTGCATCCGTCCGGCGACGGGATACGATCCGTTGAGGCGCAGCTTCGTCGCCCACGGATGCGGCTCGAGGGTGAGATGCTCCTCGCGCGGTTGGAAGGAGCGCCACGCGGTGTAGAGCAGCACGAGCCCGAAGAGCACCGCGAGCGCGCTCGTCGGAATCAGTCCCGCGAGCGCCGCGCCGACGAGGGCGCCGGTGGTCGTCGCGACCTCGAGAAAGATCCCGACGCGGACGTTGGTGTACCCCTCGCGCACGTACGCCGCCGCGGCTCCCGACGACGTCGCGATCACCGACACGAGCGACGCGCCGATCGCGTAGCGGAGATTCACCCCGAAGAGCAGCGTCAGCATCGGCACGACGACGATCCCCCCGCCGAGCCCCGTGAGCGCGCCGAGCAGGCCAGCGGCGAAGGAGCCGAACGCGACGAGCAGCGCGAAGAGGGCGAGAGTCATTGTCGGTGCACGTTCAGTCGAAACGTCGATGCACGGTGGGATGCACGCTCAGGCAAAACGACGATGCACGTTCAGGCGAACAAGCGATGCACGTGTCAACGATACTGCGGGGAACGATGCTGGATGCACGAACCGGCCTCGGTCAGCCACGAGGCGCCGACCGAGGCCCCATCGTTCATCGTTCATCGTGGATCGCCGTATCGTTGACACGCCTTCCGCTCGTTCGCCTGCGCGTGCATCTGTTTTTCGTGCATCACCCAGTCACCTGCAGCGCCAGCTCCACGCGTCCGAATGGCGCCGAAACCTGGACGCCCTGCACGAGCCCGCGAACCCGCGAGAGCATCTCGCGCGCGATGCCGATTCCCTCGGCGAGCGCCGCTTCCTTCGACTTCTCGTTCGCGCGCCGCATCCGCTCGATGATCGCGGGCGGCACGCTCACGCCGGGCACCTCGTTGGCGAGGAACTCCGCGTTGCGCACGGAGATCAGCGGCCAGATGCCGGCGATGATCGGGATGCGGACGTGCTCGATCCGCTCGACGTCGAACACGGGCTGCGTGATCGCGTACTCGGCGCCCGCGTCCACCTTCCACTCGAAGCGGCGGATCTCCTGCGCGAGGTCGATCGCCGCCGGGTTCGCGCCGACGCCGATCGCGAAGCAGGTCGGGGCACCGATCGCGTTGCCACCCGGGTCGAGCCCGTGATTCAGGTTGCGGACGAGGTTCGTCAGCCCGATCGAGTCGATGTCGAACACCGCCGTCGCGTCGGGATAGGGCCCCATCTTCGGCGGGTCGCCGGTGATCAGCAGCAGGTTGCGGAGGCCCATGGCCGAAGCCCCCAATAGATCGCTGAGCATCCCGAGCAGATTGCGATCGCGGCAGCAGTAGTGCGTCACCGCCTCGATCCCCGCGCGCTGCTCGATGAGGAGCGAGGTGAGCACCGCGCCCATGCGCGACTGCGCGCGCGGCCCGTCAGGGACATTGATCGCGTCGATCCCCGCGTTGCGCAGCGTCGTCGCGTCGGTGATCAGCTTCGTCGCATCCGTCCCCCGCGGCGGCACGATCTCCACCGTCTTCACGAACTCCCCACGCGCGATCTTCCCCGCGAAGCGCGACCGTTCAGCGAACGGCGTCGGCTCGACTCGCTTCTCCGACGTTACCGCCGTCGCCTCCAGCTTACTGCCTCCAGCCTCCAGCCCCCCGCGCGCATTTCTCGGCGATCACGGCCGAATTCCCTCGACTATCGCGTGCACGTGCTCCGGCGTCGTCCCGCAGCAGCCGCCGACGATCTTCGCCCCCGCCTGTACCAGGTGCCGAGCGTAGCTCGCCATGTACTCCGGGCTCGCCATGTACATCGAGCGGCCGCCGACCTCGCGCGGCATCCCCGCGTTGGGCTGGGCGCTGATCTTTCGCCGGGTGACCGGCGTCATCTTCTCCACCGCCTCGAGGATCGTCTGCGGACCGACGCTGCAATTCAGTCCGATGACGTCGGCGCCGACCTCGTCGAGGGTGCGCGCGACGTCGGTCGCGGTCGCGCCGTACGGCGTCAGCCCGTCGACGCCGATCGTCATCTGCGCGACCACGGGCATGTTCGGATCGACCTCGCGCGCGGCGCGGATCGCCTGCTCGATCTCCTCGAGGTCGGCGAAGGTCTCGAGGACGAAGAGGTCGGCGCCGCCATCCTTGAGCGCCTGCATCTGCTCACGGAAGTACCCGCGCGCCTCGTCGCGGCTGGTGTGGCCCAGCGGCTCGAGTCGCACGCCTAACGGTCCTATCGCGCCGGCGACGAGCACCTTGTCGCCCGCGGCCTCGCGCGCCAGCGCCGCGGCGGCGAGGTTCAGCTCCGCGACCTGACCCTCCAGCCCGTACTGCGCCAGCTTCACGCGGTTCGCGCCGAAGGAGTTCGTTTCGATCACTTCCGCTCCTGCTTTCACGTACGCGCGGTGCACCTCGCGCACCAGCTCCGGCGAGCGGACGTTCAGCTCGTCGTAGCACTGGTTGATGAAGACGCCCTTGCTGTAGAGCATCGTCCCCATCGCACCGTCGAAGACGACGACGGATTCGGGGTCGAGAAGGCGCTGCAGCGCACGGTTGCGGGTCTCGTTCACGACTCGTCTCTCTCCATGCGCGCGGCGGAGTGCGCCGCGCCTAACGGGAGTGTCATATGCGTCAACTTCGCGATGCGATGCTCGTCACGCTGGTCGCCTTCAGCGCCGCGTGCTACCAGGACGTCGTCACCCCGTCGGGCCCGGTCACGGTGAGCTTCGTCACCCCGAGCTATCCCGGCCCCGGCGGGACCACCCTCGTCTCGCACGGCACCGTCGTGATGGACGGTGTGGACACGGTGCGCATCCCCGAGGACTCGCTCGTCGGGCTGGCGCGCGGCTCGCACGCGCTCACCGCGCTGCTCGACGTCGCCTACCTGCCGACGCGGATGTCGGGGACGGTGAGCCCGAGCGGCTCGCGCATGACGGTGACCGTGCCGCTCCCCGGGAGCTGCCGCATCTATGCCTGGGACAGCGCCTTCTGCGGCTCGCACAGCGCCGTGCTGTGGCGCGGCCACCAGCGGACCTACTGCCCGGCGAACGACTTCGGCGACTTCTGCAGCTGGTTCGCGGACAGCTACCAGCTCGGTCTCTCCTGGCCCGCCGACGCGGCCGACAACCAGTACCTCGGCCACGCGCGCCTCCTCGTCGGCGCGGTGCTCGGCGCCGACGCGCCGATGTCGCGGAGTGGCGATACCCTCGCGATGGCGCTCTTCCGCGGCGGCGACTACGCGCCGCGCGTCCGGCTCCATCCGGTGGCGACCGACACCTCGCGCTGGCAGGGCGAGGTCGTCACCGACATGCGCCGCATGCCGATGGCGGGGAGCGCGTCGCCCGTGCTCAATGCCGACGACCGCGCCGGCGACAACTTCGGCCTCGCCGTGCGCACGACGTACTCGCTCCCGGCGGGAATGCCCAACGCGATCCTCGTCCGCTTCGACGTCACCAACGTCAGCGCGAGCGCGGACTACCGCCGGGTGCACCCCGAGGAGCCGGCGACCGGTCACACCCTGCACGACGTCTACCTCGCGCCGACGCTCGCCCCGACCATCGCCTGCAATGGCGCGACCGGGTGCAGCGCCGGCGAGGACCGCGACGACAACGCGACGATGATCTCCCCCGACTCGCTCCTCGTCGCCTGGGACCAGGAGTTCTCGGTGCCGGAGTTCTCCAGCGGCTACGCGACCGCTCCCGCGCTGCTCGGCCTGCGGCTGATCGAGGGCCCCGCGGGGACGAGCGCGAAGGGCGTCATCTTCGACGGCGGCATCACCCCCGACTTCCTCACCGCCGCGAACGAGCACGACAGCTATCGCCTGCTCAGCGCGGGACGAGCGGGAATGGTGAGCGGGTGCAGCGACTACGCGCCTGACGCCTTCGTCTGCGCGCCGGAGACGCGGAGCGACATCCGCATGGGCTGGTCGGTCGGCCCCATCGCCTCGCTCGCGCCGGGCGAGAGCACGCATCTCACAGTCGCGATCCTCTTCGCGGATCCGAAGAGTGGAAGCTTCGTCACCGGGACGAGCGTCGCCCCCGGCAACACCTCGGCGGCCGCGTTCAGCGATACCACGCGCGCGATCTGGAGCATCAGTGCGAAGCTCCGCGCGCTCGGCGATTCCACCCGCGGGGTGAGCGTCGATACGACGTCGCACTGATCGCCCTGGCCCGCGCTCATCGCGGGTCGCGTGGGAGCTCGTTGCGCACGCGGCCATCGCGCGGTTTCTGGCAGGAAGAACAGCGCAAGAACGGCGCAAGAACGACGGGAGCCGGCTCGTGCCCGTAGAATCTTCAGCTGTTCTTGCAGCCGTGCTTCCGTAGTGCTTGCAGCCCGAACCGCGCGATCCAGCCGCCGAGTCAGACCCCAACGCGAGCCGCACGAGTCGGGGCGAGCAATGGTTCCCCACACCCCCTGCCTCGTCGAGCTGAGCCACGTCAGCCCCGCGCCCCCGCAGTCGCGTCTTCGCGGACGACGTAGTACTTCGCCTCGGGGTGGTGGACGACGATGGCGGCGGTGCTCGCCTCGGGGAGGAGCTGGAAGGAGACGGTGTGGTCCATGCCTAACGTCTCGCGTGCGGGGAGGATCGAGAAGAGCTTCCCGTGCTCCTCGAGGTCGGGACAGGCGCCGTAGCCCCACGAGTAGCGCTTGCCGCGGCCGGCGGGGAGGCCGAGCTCGTGGCGCACGCGCGCGGGCATCCACTGCGCGACCACCTCGGCGCTCTCCACCGCGAGGCCGTGGGAGTAGTAGGCTTCGGTGTATTCGCCTGCCGCCTGCAGCCGCTCGAAGCGCTTCGTCGCCTCGTCGCCGACGGTGACGATCTGGAAGGCGGCGACGTCCACGACGTCGCCGTCGGCGGCGCGGAAGTAGTCGGCGAGGCAGAGCCGCTCGCGTCCCTCCTGCCGCGGGAAGGCGAAGCGCGCGATCTCGATCCGGTCGAAGTCCTTCGCGTACTCCACCGGGTCGTACACGATCAGCTCGTTCCCCTGCGAGTTCACCGGGAAATAGCCGTAGATCGCCTGCGGCTTCAGCCACTTGTCGCGCTCGGCCTCCTCCTTCAGCCGCTTCAGCACCGGCTCGAACTCGTTCTTTATGGTCGCTTCGTACTGCGCCCCCGAGCCGCGCGCGCCCCACTGCAGGCGATAGAGCTCGTCGAGGTCGAGGTGCGCGAACACCTCGCCTAACGGTATGTCCTTGACCACGGCCGGCCCCCAGAAGGGAGGCGTCGGCGGCTTGACGTCGGCCTTCACGTCGCTGCGCGCGCCCGCGTCGTCGCCGGAGCGGACGTCCTTGCCGACGTTCGCGTGAAGGAAGACGTCCTTCCGCGCCGCGTCGATGA
>JABFXM010000304.1 GCA_013361745.1 Gemmatimonadaceae bacterium
AGCACTCGCGCTGGATGTAGTCCACCACCTGCGCGCCGATCCCCGCGATCTCCCAGCCTTCCTCGAGGACGACGGCGCGGTTCGTCTTGCGGACGCTCGCCGTGATCGCCTCGACGTCCATCGGGCGAACCGTGCGCAGATCGACGACGTCGACGTTGATCCCTTCCTTCGCCAGCGTGTCGGCGACCTGCATCGCGACGAGGACCATCTTGCCGTGCGTGATGATCGAGCAGTGGTCGCCCTCGCGCTTCAGGTCGGCCTTGCCGATCGGGACGATGTAGTCCTCGTCCGGCACCTCGCCCTTCGTGTTGTAGAGCATCTCGCCCTCGAGCACGATGACGGGGTTGTCGTCGCGGACAGCGGCCTTGATCAGCCCCTTCGCGTCGTACGGCGTGCCCGGCGCGACCACCTTGAGGCCGGGGATGTGGGCGAGCCACGACTCCCACGCCTGCGAGTGCTGCGCGGCGAGCTGCAGCGCGGCGCCGTTCGGGCCGCGGAAGACGAGCGGCATCTTGAACTGGCCGCCCGACATGTAGAGCGTCTTCGCCGCGACGTTGACGACCTGGTCGATCGCGAGGAGCGCGAAGTTCCAGGTCATGAACTCGATCACCGGGCGGAGCCCGACCATCGCCGCGCCGACGCCGACGCCGGCGAACCCGAGTTCGGTGATCGGCGTGTCGACGACGCGCATCTCGCCGAACTCCTGGAGAAATCCCTTCGAGACCTTGTACGCGCCCTGGTAGACCGCGACCTCCTCGCCCATGAGGAAGACGCGGTCGTCGCGCTGCATCTCTTCGCGCAGCCCCTGGCCGAGCGCGTCGCGGTACGTCATGACTGGCATCTGTTCGTCCCTGTATCGTTAGGCGGACGCGGCGGCCTTCGAGGCCTCGACGTCGTCGCTCGTCGTGTCGACCAGCACGTCCTGCCAGAGTGCCTCGAGGGGCGGCTCCGGGCTCTGGTCGGCGAAATCCCACGCGTCCTGCACTTCCTTCTTGATGTCCTCGTCCAGCTTCGCCATCCACGCGTCGTCGATCTCGCCCGCCTCCTGCATCGAGCTGCGGAGGAGGATGATCGGATCGCGCTTGAGGTGCTCCTCGAGCTCGGCCTTCGAGCGGTAGGTGCCGCTCACCGCGTCCGACATCGAGTGGCCCATGAAGCGGTAGGTGCGGATCTCGAGCAGCGTCGGGACCTTCTCCGTGCGCGCGCGCTCGACCGCCTCGCTCACGGCGCGGCGCACCTCGAAGACGTCCTGCCCGTCGCACTGGGCGCGCGGCATGTTGTACGCGGCGCCGCGCTCGTAGATGTCGTGGATCGCCGACGCGCGCTCGAGCGCCGTGCCCATCCCGTAGCGATTGTTCTCGATGATGTACACGACGGGCAGCTTCCAGAGCCCGGCCATGTTGAGCGCCTCGTGGAAGGCACCGGTGTTCACCACCGACTCGCCCATGAAGCAGATGCAGACCTGGTCGCCGCCGCGGTACTTGATCGCGAAGCCGACGCCGGTCGCGATCGGCACGTGGCCGCCAACGATGCCGTGGCCGCCGAGGAAGTTGGTCTCCTTGTCGAACAGGTGCATCGAGCCGCCCTTGCCGCCGGAGACGCCGTCCTTCCGGCCGAAGAGCTCCGCCATCACCGAGCGCGGCGACATTCCGCGGGCGAGCGCCTGGCCGTGATCGCGGTACGTGGTGATCACGTAGTCGTCGGGGCGCAGCACCGAGAGCGTGCCCGTGCTCACCGCCTCCTGCCCGACGTAGAGGTGGCAGAAGCCGCCGATCTTGCCTAACGCGTAGGCCTCGGCGCAGCGCTCCTCGAAGCGGCGCTGGAGGAGCATCGAGCGCAGGAGCTCGCGGCGGAACTCGACGTCGCCCCGGGAGGCGTCGGCTTTCTGATTCTCGGCCACCGCCGTCGCGGTCGCGCCGTTGTCGGACTTCTTCTTTGCCATGGTGTCCTGAAGAAAAGAAGGGCGAGCGCCATGCATCCCGCACGGCGCGGGCCCGATCGTCACTCGTTCATCGGCGAGCCGGTCCTGCCCCGCGGCATCCGCTCAGACGCCCGCCGCCTGCACCTGCTCCCACGCGTGATAGCTCGAGCGCACCAGCGGCGCGGCCTCGACGTGCCGGAAGCCCATCTCCATGCCCGCCTCGTACAGCGCGCGGAACTCGGCCGGGGTGTAGTAGCGGTCCAGCGCGATGTGCGCGTCCGAGGGACGCAGATACTGCCCGAGGGTCAGGATGTCGACGTCGACGGCGCGCAGGTCGCGCATCGTCGCCAGCACTTCCTCCACCGTTTCGCCCATCCCGAGGATCATCCCGGTCTTCGTCGGGATGTCCGGCGCGATGCGCTTCGCGGTGCGGAAGATCTCGAGCACCCGCTCGTAACGCCCACCGGGACGCGCCCGCTTGTAGAGTCGCGGCACGGTCTCGGTGTTGTGGTTGTAGATCTCCGGCCGCGCCTCGAGCACCGCGCGGATCGAATCCACGTTCCCCTGGAAATCCGGGACGAGCACCTCCACCGAGCAGCCCGGCAGGCGATCGTGGATCTGGCGGATCGTCTCGGCGAAGATCCAGGCGCCGAAGTCCGGGAGATCGTCGCGATCCACCGAGGTGATCACCGCGTGGCGGAGCTGCAGCTCGGCGATCGCGGCGGCGACGCGCGAGGGCTCCTCGATGTCGTACTTCGGGGGCCGGCCGTGGGCGACCGCGCAGTACGCGCAGTTCCGCGTGCACACGTCGCCGAGGATCATGAAGGTCGCGGTGCCGTGGTTCCAGCACTCGCCGATGTTCGGGCAGTGCGCTTCCTCGCACACCGTGTGGAGCTCCAGCTCCTTCATCAGGTGCTTGAGCCGCGAATATGTCTCGCCACCCGGGGCCTTCACCTTGAGCCAGCCGGGCTTCCGTTCGGGAAGCGGCTCGGCGCGGTGGCGCCCCATGATCTGATAGAGATTCTCGCCCATCGACGCCTGGCGTACGGATCGCGAAGCGCGCCCGCGCCGGACCCGCGGCCGAGCGCGCGCTGCAAACGGTTGGAACCCAATAATCTACCCGGTGCTCCGGGGGTTTGCTACCGGCCAGCCTCGCTGGACGCGAAGCGGTCCACGGCGAATGGCGCGATCGGCGCCGGAGGCTCCCCTCCGCCCACGAGCGCGGCGACACATGCGGCCGCGAGGGGCGCGACGAGAATTCCGTTCCGCGAGTAGCCCGTCGCGTACACGATGCGTGGGTCATGCGCGTCGACGCCGAGCAGCGGAAGGCCGTCGGGCGTCATGGGGCGGAAGCCGAGCGCATGACCCTCGAGGAGGCCGGCGTCGATGCCGTGAAGCTTGCGCGCGATCGCGCCAAGGGACGTCCGGTCGCCGTCGGTGATTCGCGCGTCGAAGCCGACGTCGCGCGCGGTCGCCCCGACGAGGAGCGCGTCACCGCGCGGTACGAGATAGCCGCCCGCGCCGTAGAGGACGTGCGGGAGATCCGGCTCGCCGCGGACGAGGGCTGTCACGCCGGCGACGGGACGCACCGGAAGGGCGGGGCGAAGCCCGTTCAGCGCGCCCGCCCACGCACCGCCGGCGACGACGAGACGCCGTGCGGTGATGCGCCGCGCAGGGGTCTCGACGACGAGCGCGTCACCTTCGCGCTCCACCGCGCGCGCGCCGGTCGCGAGCCGCGTGATGCGCCGCCGCGAGATCGCGACCTCGAGCGCCTCGAGCAGCGCGGGAACATCCACCGCTCCATCGCGCTCGTGAAAGCGGCCGCTATCGGCCTCGAGGAGACCGAGACGCAACGTGACCTCGACGCCGCTCTCCTCGGCGAGAACGTCGAGCCAGGCCGGATAGCCATCGCGCGCGGCGACGAGAAACCGCTGCGCCGGATCGTCGGCCGGGCGCGGGGCGATGGAAGGCGCGAGAAGCCCCGCCGAAGCATGGGAGGCGGCAGCTGTGCTCCGCGCGCCGACGAGCACCACCTGCAGGCCGCGGCGCGCGCAAGCGAGAGCGCAGGTGAGGCCGGCGATGCCGTCGCCGACGATGGCGACGTCAGCGTCACGCACTGGTGCTCGCGGGGCTGCTGGCGAAACCGCCCGGGCGGTGGCACCGTACGGATCGAACCATCACTCGGGGAGCCCCAATGTTTCGCTCGATCCTGATGCTCGGCGTCTTCGCGCTCGTCGGCGTGTTCGCCTTCAAGGTCATCCTCGGCACCGCGGTCGGGCTGCTGTTCTTCCTGATCGCCTTCGCGATCAAGGCGCTGATCGTCGGCCTGGTGCTGTACTTCATCGTGTCGATCTTCAGCCCCGACACGATGCGCCGCTGGAAGGAGCGCTGGTCGCGTCCGTGAGACGCTACCGGTCCGCGTCCTCAAGGCGAGTCACCACCGACCAGGCGAGCAGGGGCACCATGATCTCGTGGTGCCCCGTGATCTCGTAGCCCTTCCCGCCGTGCAGCGTCGGACGCTGGACGACGTTCATCCGCGGGCGATAGTGGCGCTGCATGTCGAGGTCGCAGCTCGTGAAGCCGTTCGGGCGACCGTCGCCGCTGAGATTGCGCGCGATCGTCAGCGCCTTCAGGAACACCTCGGGCATGATCACCGCGCTGCCGAGGTTGAGGACGACGCCGCCGTCGTCGATGCGGGCGATGGAATGCGCGAGGCGACGGAAGTCGCGATGGCTCGTGTCGCCGATCGCGGCCCCGTTCGCCGCCGGGTGCTGGTGGATGATCTCGGCGCCGAGCGCGGCGTGCACGGTGGCCGGGACGCCCAGTCGATGCGCGTTGAAGATCACCGAGAGCTCCGGGTGCACGAGCTCTCGCCGCGACATCGCGACGGCAACGGCCTCACCCATCCCCATCTCGTTCTTCATGCCGGCGACGAACGCCTCGTTTAGCTCGCGTCCCGTCTCCTCGGCCATGCCGAAGGTCCCGTCGCGCAGCCCTGCCGCGACGTCCTCGGAGGTCCCGCCGAAGCGCGCGATCTCGTAGTCGTGGATCGCGGCGGAGCCGTTCATCGCGATGTGGGTGATGACGCCGCGCTCCATCAGGTCCACGAGCACCGGCGCGAGCCCCGTCTTCACGACGTGGCCCCCCAGCATGACGATGACGCCCCGCCGGCGGCGATGCGCGGCGACGATCGCGTCGACGACGGCGAGGAAGTCGCGCGCGACGAGGACGTCCGGGAGCGCGCGCAGAAACGCGCCGAAGGAGCGATCGGTCCCGGGTGGGGACGCGACCTCCTCGGCGCGTACCTTGTTCGGCCGCCGGGCGATCGGAATCGTGCGGACGGCGGAGAGATCGGCTTCGCCGCGAGGCGCGGCGTGATCGGGCACTAGCGTGCGGTCGTCGCCGTGGTCGGGGCGGGGCGGTACGATTTGAGGTAGAGGTTGAGGGATCCGAAGGAGAGCTTCGACTTCATCTGCAGCATGATGCGATTCTCGTCCTCCGAAAGCCAGACCTCGGCGCGGCCGTTCTCGGAGAAGATTCCCTTCGACTTGATGCTCGGCTGGATGACGATCGCGTCGAAGGTACCCGCGGGGACCTTGATCCGCTCGCGGCGCAGCACCGTGATCTTCACCGGGTTGCGGTCGGGACGGAAATAGCGATTGAACTCGTAGGTCTTTCCGACCTCGAGCGGCACCGTGCGAATGAAGTAGAGGAAGGAGCCGTCGTCGAGCGGATTCGGGACCGATGGCTTCTCCGGCTTGTTGTCTTCGATGTACGAGGGACGCCGCGGGTAGATCTCGAAGGTCCGCTCACGGTCGCGATGCCCCTCGTTGATGTCCTGCTTGTGGCGCAGCGAGGAGAGGGTCGTGGTCTCGATCCAGCTCTCGAAGCGATCGTCGACCTTGTAGAAGAAGGTCCCGCCCTTCACGCGGAAGACGGTATGCCAGGTAGGACGGTCGCGAACGTTCTCGTAGCCGACGACCTCCATCGAGCCGGTGCCGACGCTCACGAACCCGAACTTCACCTCGTACTCCAGCCGCTCGCCGACGTCGAAGGGGACGCGAAGGGCGGTGTCGCGGGCCGGCGCGTGACGCGGGACCGCGAGCACAGAATCGTGCGAGGCGAGTCGCGTGGTCGTCTGCGGCGTCATGAGCGCCACGACTACAGCGAGCAGGTTGGCGATTGGAGTCATGTCGACTGTGCGACCTCCCGGCGCGGCTGGGGGATGGTCGACTTTGCCGACCGTCCAAAGCGATACAGATCCCTGGCGACCGCCCACGGGCGGACGCGGCTCTCACGCGGGCGGAGATCCTGTCGCGGCGGAAGGGCGACGGTCTCGACCCGGCGGGCCAACGGCATCGTCCGGAGGAGGAGCTCGACGTTTCCGGCCCACCCCTCGTTTCCGATCACCGGCAGGTCACCAAGCGACCTAAGCAGGTCGCGGACCACCGAGACGCGGTAGAGGCGCAGCGAGCTGAAGGGATCCGCGACTCCTGGTACCCGGACGAAGGGCTTGAGGATCCAGGGGGCAACGCGGCGGAGGTTGCGTTCGGGACCTTTCGGGAGCTGCTGGTAGTCGCGCTCCCCGACGACGATGTCGGCGCCACCCTCGAACCGCTTCACGAGCTCGGGCAGGCTCTCCGGCTGGTCGGTGAAGTCGGCCTGCATCGTGACGAGCGCGTCACGCCGCGGGTAGCGCGTGCGGTCGGACGCCTCGCGGAGCAGGGC
>JABFXM010000588.1 GCA_013361745.1 Gemmatimonadaceae bacterium
CGTCGCACGCCGTCGCCTGGATCACGGCGAACGCCGGCCGCTGGAGCGCCGACGAGCCGGTGCTGCTCTGCGTGAGCGGCCGCGGTGACAAGGACGTCGCGCACGTGGTCGAACACCTCGCGAACAGGCGCTGATCCGCGACGATGACGACGCAGGCCGTCCCGAACCCGACGACGGGCACGGAACGCGAGGAGCCATCCTTCGCGCCGGCCATTGTCGAGGAGCTTCTCAAGCTCTTCGTGAAGGCCGTGCGTGCGCATCAGCTCTATCTGCACAACAATCCGATCTACCTGCGGGCGATCGACCTGCTGGCGGACGGCTTCAACGCGGTGTGGGCGCACACGGAGGAGCTCGCGCTCGCCTTCACCGAATCTGAGATCCGCTGGTGCGATCGCGCCGTGCTCTCCGAACCGGCGAAGTCGGCGGACTCCCTCCCGTGGCTCTTCTTCAAGGACGGCATTCGCGAGGTGCGGATGCTCCGCGGCTTCGAAGGGGAAGAGCTGACGAAGCTGCTCGACGTCATCCAGCGCGCGCGCAAGGCGACGCCTGACGACGACGACCTGCTGACGATGCTCTGGGAGCAGGATTTCCTTCTCCTGCGCTACCGCTTCGTCGATCTCGCGCTCGAGTCGGCGCCGCCGCTCGTCGAGACTACCCCGGCCGAGACGCGCGCGCAGCCGGAAGCGGCGGCGGCGCAGCTGCAGGAGTCGGTCACGATGGAGACGCGCGCCGGCGTCGTCAGCCTCGACGACTTCGACTCGACGCTCTACTTCCTCGACGACCGCGAGATCGACTATCTCCGCAACGCGGTGAAGTCGGAGTACGACCGCGACCTGCGGCCCGTCATCCTCGGGACGCTGCTCGACATCTTCGAGGCGCAGTGGGACGTCACGATCCGCGACGAGATCTGCGACATCCTCGACGGGTTCATCCTGCATCTGCTGTCGGCGGCGCAGTTCCGCGCCGTCGCCTTCCTGCTGCGCGAGGTTACCGTGACGCTCGGCCGCGCGAAGGAGGTGAAGCCGGAGCAGCGGCAGAAGCTCGAATCGCTGCCGACGCGGCTCAGCTCCCCGGACGCGCTCTCCCAGCTGCTGCAGTCGCTGGAGGAAGCGGCGGAGCTGCCGCCACAGGCGGACCTGAGCGAGCTGTTCGAGCAGCTGCGGCCCGCCGCGCTGGCGACGGTCTTCGCGTGGCTCGCCAGGCTGCAGCACGCGCAGCTCAAGCCCCTGCTGGAATCCGCCGCGGCGCGGCTCGCCGGTCAGAACACCTCGGAGCTCGTGAAGCTGATCGCGGCGTCGAATCATGTGGTCGCGAGCGAGGCGATCCGTCGCGCGGGAGCGCTGAAGACGGCGGCGGCCGTCGCACCGCTCGCGGCGATCATGAACGACGGCCCGGTGCCGCTGCGACTCCTCGCGGTGCAGACGCTCAACGACATCGGCTCGCCCGGCGCGCTGCAGGTGCTCGAGAAATCGGTGGACGACCCCGAGCGTGACGTGCGCGTGGCGACGCTGCGCGCCATCGGCGCGCGCGCCTATCGCCCCGCGCTCCCGCGCATCGACGCGGCGGTGAAGGGGAAGCGCGCGCGGGAGGTGGACCTGACGGAGAAGATGGCGCTCTTCGAGGCGTTCGGGGCGCTCGCCGGCGATCCCGGCGTGGGCGTGCTCGACGAGCTGCTCAACGGCAAGGGATTTCTCGGGCGGCGCGAGGATCCCGAGCTGCGTGCGTGCGCGGCGATGGCGTTAGGCAGGATCGGCACGCAGGCTGCCGGCGCGTCGCTGCGCAAGGCGTCGTCGGAAAACGAGAAGGAAGTGCTCGTGCGAAACGCGATCAATCGCGCGCTTCGTGGAGGGCAGGGATGAGCGCACCCACCCGACCCGCACGCGGCGCCGGCGGCGAGAGCTTCGGCGAGCCGAGCGGCGATTCATACGTCCGCCGCGCCGGCAAGACCTACGTCCTCGCCCTCTACGGCGCGCTGCGCTCGATCAAGCTCTACCCCGTCGAGAACGCGGCGGTGCAGAAGGCGCTGCAGGAGCTCGCGAACGTCACGACCGAGATCATGCGCCGCGAGCTCGAGCTCGAGGTGAAGGTCTCCGGCGAGTTCATCTTCGTCAACGCGACGCGCCTCCGGCTGGACCTCGACAACTACGCGAGCTTCAGCCACCTGCTCTCCGTCTTCCGCGCGACGGGTGTCGGGCTCCTGCGCATTCATGGCGAGCCGACCGCGCGCGACTGGCTGACCTTCCTCTCGCTGCTGCAGGCGCCGAGCAAGGAAGCGTCGTCGCAGCGACTCATGCAGCTGCTCGGGAAGCTCGA
Source organism: Gemmatimonadaceae bacterium (assembly GCA_013361745.1). Taxonomy (GTDB): domain Bacteria; phylum Gemmatimonadota; class Gemmatimonadetes; order Gemmatimonadales; family Gemmatimonadaceae; genus JABFXC01. Next base: position 2,314 of record JABFXM010000588.1, read on the forward strand.
AGGGGCGCGGGTCACCGGCTTCGAGCTCGGGCCGGCCAACGAGGGCGAGGAGGAGGAGTTCCGCGAGAAGGCGAAGGAAGCCGCGAAGCGTACGTACTCGCAGTCCGTCGCCGTCACGAAGGACCTCGTCCACTCCGTGCGAGTCGGGCGCAGCCCGAACATCAAGAAGATCAAGCGCGTCGTGCAGACCATCGTCGACCAGATCCTGAACGAGGAGACCTCGCTCATGGGACTGACCACGATCCGCGACTACGACGAGTACACGTTCACGCACAGCGTCAACGTCTGCATCTTCTCGGTCGCGCTGGGGCGGCGTCTCGGGCTGACGAAGATCCAGCTCTACGATCTGGGACTCGCGGCGCTCTTCCACGATCTCGGAAAGTCGCGCGTCGCGATCGATGTGCTGAACAAGGCCACCGGCCTCACCGACGACGAGTGGCGCCAGATCGCGGCGCACCCCTGGCTCGGCGTGCTCGCGCTCTTCCACATGCGCGGCCAGCAGGAGCTCCCGTACCGGTCGATGGTCGTCGCCTACGAGCATCACATGAAGACGGACCAGACGGGATATCCGCGTCCGATCCGCAAGCGCGACATGAGCATCTACAGCAAGATCGTCGCGGTCGCGGACGGATTCGACGCCGCGACCTCGCGTCGCGCCTACCAGACCGACCCCCTCTCGCCCGCCGCGGTGCTGCAGGAGATGCGCGACAACCCGCGGCGCGGCATGGACCCGGTAGTCGTCAAGGCGTTCGTCAACCTGCTCGGCGTCTACCCGGTCGGCACGCTGGTGGTGCTCGACAGCTTCGAGCTCGCGATCGTCCATGCGGCAAACCCGATCGCCGAGCTGATCTCGCGTCCGATCGTCCGCATCGTCAGCGACGCGCGTGGGAACATCATCTATCCGGGTGAGCTCGTCGACCTCGCGCTGCGCGACGCGTCGGGCGAGCGCTACGCCCGTACCATCATCAAGACCGAAAATCCGGAGCGTTATGGAATCCGCGTCAGCGACTACTTTGCCTGACCAGCTGTCGCGACGCTTCGAGTCGCTCCGCGCCGAAGGCCGACGGGCGCTCGTGCCGTACGTGACGGCGGGCCACCCCGACGTCGAGCGCTCGCTCGACCTGATCCAGGGGCTCGCCGACGCCGGCGCCGACGCGATCGAGGTCGGCGTCCCGTTCTCGGATCCGATGGCCGACGGGCCGGTCATCCAGGGCAGCTCGCAGCGCGCGCTCGGCCACGGGATGAACCTCGACCGGACGCTCGAGCTGATCGCGCGCGCCAGGGTGCCGGTGCCGGTCGTGCTCTTCAGCTACCTCAATCCGCTCCTCGCCGCCGGGCGTGACGTGCTCGTGCGCGCGCACGACGCGAGCGTCGCCGGCGTGCTCGTGACGGATCTGCCCGTCGGCGCGGATCCGGACCTCGAGAGCTGGTTCGGCGAAGGGCCGCTCGCCTTCGTGCGCCTCGTCGCGCCGACGACGCCGGCGACGCGGATGCGCGAGATCGCGCGCCACGGCCGCGGCTTCGTCTATCTCATCAGCCGACTCGGCGTGACCGGGGTGCAGCAGTCGCTGCCGCCGGAGCTCGGCGAGACCCTGCGGCGGCTGCGCGCCGTGACGACGCTCCCCGTGTGCGTCGGGTTCGGCATCTCGCAGCCGGAGCAGGCGCGCACGGTCGCGACGATGGCCGACGGCGTCGTCGTCGGCAGTGCGATCGTGCGCGCGGCGGAAGAGAGCATCGAGAGCGCGATCTCGCTCGCCCGCGCGATGCGGGGCGCGATGGACAAGGGCTGAGCGCGCCGTGCTCCTCTTCCTGTAGTACTACGCGCGCGCCGTGGCGATCGCCGGATCGGCGGTGCTGCTGCTCACGCTTCTCCACGGAGAAGCCTGGGTGACGCGCGTCTGGGGGATCACGTTGCTAGGCGCCGCGACGGTCGCGCTGCGCCGCTTCCAGATTCCGCTCACGAAGTACTCCGCGCTCAACCTGCTCGGCATGATCGCCGTCGGCGGCGCGATCGTGCTCGGCGCGCCCGCGACAGCGCTCGGGATGTACGCCGGCGTCTTCTTCGCCGACTGGCTCCTCCTTCGCAAGCCCGCGGAAGTCGGCTGGATCAACGCGGGCCGCGAGGTCCTCGCGCTCGCATCGTCGTACGGCTTCTTCTCCGCGCTCGCCGTCGTCGGCGGGGCGACACGCGGGAGCCTGCTGTCGGCCGACATCATCCCGGCGGCCTCGGTTTTCGTCTTCAGCTACTTCCTGCTCAGCAGGGCGCTGCTGTACTTCACGCTCCTCTTCCGCGACAAGCTGCGGCCGGAGGAGAAGTCGCTGATCCTGCGCTACGAGGTCATCGCGTTCGGCGTGAGCACGACGGCGATCGCCATCGTCGTCGCGACGCTCGCCGCGCTCAAGATCGTCGGCTGGCTCGTCGTGCTCACGGTCCTGATGGCCGCCGGACTGCTCGTGAAGAAGATCCTCGAGGAGTCGATCGCCGCCGAGGAGCTGAACAAGATCCACGCGATGGAGCAGGTCGTCTCGAGCGACGTCTCCCTCGGCGAGGCCTTCAACCGCATCCAGTCGCTCGCGCACCGGCTCGTCGATTGGCAGGACTTCCGGATCTGGCGTCTGCACGGGGGCCAGCTCCGCATGGTCTTTCGCGCCGGGCCGGGGATGCTCGACGAGAACGACACGTCGACGGCGGAGGGGGGCGAGCTGCGGGCCAAGGCGCTCGAGACGGGGGAGCCGATCGTCGTCAGCGACGCGCCGCGCGACGGCCGCGTGGCGAACCCGCGCCCGTCGGCGCGAAGCATCGTCGTGCTCCCGCTCCGCTTCGGCGATCGCATGGTCGGCCTGCTCGAGCTCGAGCACCACAAGCGCGCGGGTTACGGCGACAAGGAGCTGCAGCTCCTGCAACGTTCCGCGAACCAGCTGGCGACGACGCTGCACATCCACGATCTGCGCACCCCGCTCCTCGCCGCCGTCGACCGCGTCGGCGCACAGGTGGCGACGCTGAACCAGTCGGCGCGAGCGCTGCGCAGCGGCGGCGAGGCGGTCGCGAAGACGGTGGGCGAGATCACGCGCGCCATCGCCGAGGAGAGCGACCAGCTCGGCCGCTCCCTCGAGATGACGCAGTCGCTGCATCGCGCGACGGCGGCGGTCGCCGCGGACGGCGGCGCGGCGGCGGACGCGAGCGCGCGGGCGACGCAGATCGCCAGCGAGCACCGCGGGACGATCGGAACGGCCATCGAGCGGCTCGTCGGCGCGAAGGGTGTCGTCAGCGAGAGCGCGGCGCAGATCAGCGGGCTCGCCAGCTCCACGCGCGAGCTCTTCGAGTTCATCACGGTCATCCGGGAGATCGCCGATCAGACCAACCTCCTCGCCGTGAACGCGGCGATCGAGGCGGCGCGAGCGGGGGACCGCGGGCTCGGCTTCGCCGTCGTCGCCGACGAGGTCCGCAAGCTCGCGGAGCAGAGCGCCCGCGCGGCGAACGAGGTCAGCGACATGCTCGAGGGCTTCCACGACCGGATGAAGCGCGTCGCCGCGAAGGTGAAGGACGGGGAGACGATCGTCGCCGACGTCGAGACCCTCTCCGAGGCGGCGCTCGCCGCGCTCGACCAGATCGTCACGACCACGGCCGCGGGCTCCGAGCGCGCGGGGCGCATCGCGACCGTTTCCCGCGAGCAGGAGGCGGAGTTCGAGCGACTGCGCGATCGCGTCGAGCGCGTCACCGAGATCTCCTCGCGCAACCGCGAGGGCGCCATGGCGGTGTCCGACTCGGCCACGCAACAGGCGACTGCCCTGCGCGAGCTCGAGGGGGCGACCCACGAGCTGCGCGACGTGGCGGCGTATCTCAGCGAGCTGACGCGGCGACTGACGAGCGTGAGCTGACCGCGCGCCGGACGTTTGACAGTGTTCCGGCGCCCCGATACGTTCCCGTCGTGTCAGCCAGAGAAGCGATCACCCTCCGCGCGATGCGCTTCCATGCGCGGGTCGGGGTCCTCCCGCACGAGCGTGAGCATCCACAGCCGATCGAGGTCGATCTCACCGTCTGGCACGAGCGCCGTGGCGCCGCGACGACGGCGAGCATCGTCGACTATCGCGCGCTCTACGACGCGGCGGCGGAGGTCGTCGGCCGCGACGCGCTGCTCCTCGAGTCCATCGCCGACGAGCTGGGCCAGCGCGTGCTCCGCGAGCACGCCGTGTCGCGCGTGCGCGTCGCCGTCCGCAAGCCTAACGTCGCGCTCCCGGGGCCGCTCGCCTGGGCCGAAGTGGTGGTCGACCGCACGCGTGCGTGACGTCGCCTACGTCGCGCTTGGCTCGAACCTCGGTGACCGCGACGCGCACC
>JABFXM010000507.1 GCA_013361745.1 Gemmatimonadaceae bacterium
ACAGCACGGTCCCGAACAAGCTCTTCGACTACATGGCGGCGGGGCTGCCGGTGGTGACGTCGAGCGCGATCCCCGCGGCGCGCATCGTTCGCGAGACGGGGGCGGGCGAGGTTTTCACGGCGCGCGATGCGTCCTCGCTCGCGGGCGCCATCGAGCGGCTGCGCGCACCCGAAGCGCGCACGACGCGAGGGGAAGCGGGACGGCGCGCGGTGCGCGAGCGCTACAACTGGGAGCGCGACAGCGCGACCCTGCTCGCCGCCGTGGAGGGCACGATCGCGCGGCACGCCCGGATTGCCGGGGAGCGGCGATGACCACCGGCGTCCATCCAGCGCGCGTCGTCGCGACCCCGTCATCGCTCGATCGCACGACGGCCCTCACGGGCGAGCCGCGGGCCGATGCGCTCATCCTCGTGCTCTCGCTCGCGCTGCTGACGGCGGTGTGGCGGATGCAGGATCTCTTCGCCCCGCTCGGCATCATCCGCCCGACGATCACGACGACGCTCGCGGCCGCGGCGCTCCTCGCGCTCGACACGGGGCGCAGGCGGCGGCTCGAGGCGGCGCGGTCGCTGCCGTTAGGCCTGGCGATCGTGCTGCTGGCGATCCTCGTGATCGGCGCGCCGGTGAGCATCTGGCCGGGCGGCAGCATCGCCTTCCTCGCGAAAGATCTGATCCCGTCGATCGCGATCGCGGTGCTCGTCGCCGGCGCGGCGCGCGGGGTGCGCGACATCGAGTTCCTGATCACGGTGCTGCTCGCGGGCGCGGCGATCTTCTCGACGTACATCCTGCTCACCGTGCAGGTCGGGCCGACGGGGCGACTCGGGAGGCTGCGCTACTACGACGTGAACGACCTCGCGCTGCTGATCGTGAGCAGCATGCCACTCGCCGTGCTCATGCTGCGGCGCGGGAGCGGGAAGCTGCGCACTCTCTTCGCGATCGCGTGCCTGGGGATCTTCGTCGTCACGCTGGTGCGCAGCGGGTCGCGGGGCGGGTTCCTCGCGTTCGTCGTCGTCTCGCTCTACATGCTCCTCCGCTATCGCGCCCTGCCGGCGCGCATCCGCGCCGGCGCGGTGATCGGCGGCGCGCTCCTGCTCCTCGTCGCCGGCTCGAGCCGCTACTGGGACATGATGCAGACGATGCTGCATCCGAAGAGCGACTACAACCTCAACACCTACGACGGGCGGATCGAGATCTGGAAGCGCGGACTCGGCTACGTGGGCGCGCACCCGCTGCTCGGCGTCGGTGCCGACGCGTTCCCGGTGGCGGAGGGAGAGCTGTCGACGATGGCGCGGCAGCGTCGCGAGCTGCACCTGCCGACGAAATGGTCGGTCGCGCACGATGCCTACATTCACATCGCCGCCGAGGGCGGGCTTCTCGCCCTCGCGGCATTCCTGGGGATGGGAGTCGCGGCGTTCCGGAGCCTCGCGCGTGTCAACCGCGTCGCACGGCAGCCGGGCGGCGATCCGCGCGTCGCGGCGTGCGCGCAGGCGCTCACCGGCGCCTTCATCGGCTACGCCTTCGCCCAGATCTTCATCTCGGCGCAGTACTTCACCTTCCTCTACGTGCTGGTGGGACTCGTCGCGGCGACGGAAAAAATCGCGCGCATGGGGAGCGAGCAGGTGCCGGCGCGATGACGGCGGCGACGGGAATGCGGGCGCTCGCGAAGCGAGCGGTGGAGCGCACCGTCGTCGGCACGGGCCTCACCGCACTGGCGCGACGCGCGCACCGGCGCGAGGTCGTCGTGCTCGGCTATCACAACATCGTCCCCGACGGGGAGCCGATCGTCGGGGACCGCTCCCTGCACCTGCCGCAGCGCGAGTTCGCGGCGCAGCTCGACATCCTCGGCGAGACGCACGACGTCATCGCGCTGACCGAGCTCCTCGCGCGAGACGCCGCGTCGACGTCGCGACCAGCGGCGGTGATCACCTTCGACGACGGCTACCGCGGCGCGGCGACGGCGGGGGCGGCGGAGCTCGCGAGGCGTGGGATGGCGGCGACGATGTTCGTACCACCGGCGTTCGTCGGCGACGGCACATTCTGGTGGGACGCCTGCGCCATCGACGGTGATCGCGGAGCCTTCCGGCAGCTCGCGCTCACCGTGTGCCGCGGCGAGGACGCGAAGGTGCGCGCCGAAGCGAAGCGGCGCGGAATCACGGAGCGCGCCGTGCCCGCGCATGCCCGATGCGCGACGCCGGAGGAGCTGCGGGAGGCGGCGGGAGCGATCGCGATCGGATCCCACAGCTGGAGTCACCCGAACCTCGCGCTGCTCCCACCTGAGACACTGCGTGACGAGCTGACGCGCCCGATCGACTGGCTGCGCACGGAGCTCGGCGGCTTCGTTCCCTGGCTCGCGTATCCCTACGGGAAGACGTCCGCGCACGTACAGGCAGTCGCGCGCGAGAGCGGCTACGAGGGGGCGCTGCTCATCGAGGGAGGATGGACGACGCGTCCACCACGGAACCATCACGCGGTGCCGCGGCTCGACGTGCCGGGCGAGGTGTCGCGCGACGGCTTCGCGATGCGGATCGCCGGCCTCGTCGCCGGGTGAGCGCGCGGACGATCCTCGTCACCGACGGAGAGCAGCGGGCGGCGCTGGCGCTGGTTCGCTCGCTCGGCCGGGCGGGACACCGCGTTCACGTCACCTCGCGTCGCGGGCGCTCGCTCGCCGGCTCGTCACGCTTCGCGGCGAGCGACCACGAGGTGCCCGACGTGCTCACCGCGCCGGCGGAGCATGTGGACGCGCTCGTCGCGATCGTCGGGCGCGTCGGCGCCGAAATGCTCATCCCGGTGACGGAGGGCTCGCTGCTCGCGGTGCTCCCGGAGCGGGAACGCTTCGATGGAGCGACCATCCCCTTCGCCGACTTCGAGCAGTTCAGCGCCATCTCCGACAAGGCACGCGTCCTCGCCGAGGCGCGAGCGTTAGGCATCGCGGTACCGGAAGCGATCACGGTGCAGGAACGCGCGGAGCTGACGCCCGAGCTCGTGCGGCTCCTGCGCTACCCCGTCGTGCTGAAGCCCTCGCGCTCGGTGCGGGCCGGCGCGGGCCGATCCTCGAAGCACGAGGTCCGGCACGCCGCGGACGCCGCCGAGCTGCAGCGGATCGGGCGCGAGCTGCTGGGGAGCGCGTTCCCGCTGCTCGTGCAGCGGCGGATCATCGGACCGGGACAGGGGATCTTCCTGCTCCGCTGGAACGGCCGCACCGTCGCGCGTTTCGCGCACCGCCGGTTGCGCGAGAAGCCCCCGGCCGGCGGGGTGAGCGTGTACAGCGAGAGCGTCGCCGCCGACGACGCGCTCGTCGCGAAGTCCGAGGCGCTGCTCGACCGGTTCGCCTGGCGCGGGGTGGCGATGGTCGAGTACAAGGTCGACGCAGCGACGGGGACGCCGTACCTGATGGAGGTGAACGGTCGCTTCTGGGGCTCGCTGCAGCTCGCGGTCGACGCGGGGGTGGATTTCCCGGCGCTGCTCGTGAGCGCGGCGACGGGGGAGGAGCCGCCGCCAGTGACGAGCTATCGCGTCGGGGCGCGGAACCGGTGGTGGTGGGGGGACGTCGATCAGCTGCTGACGCGTCTCCGTCGATCGCGGCAACGGCTCTCGCTCCCGCCGGACGTCCCGGGCCGCATCACCGCGCTCGGAGAGTTCATCGCGGCGACGCTCGTGCGCGGACGCAACGAGGTGCTGCGCCTCGACGACCCGCGCCCTTTCGTGCAGGAGACGCTCGACTGGGTGCGCGGGCGATGAGGATCGCGCTGCTCAACGAGACCGGGGGCCCCGGTGGCGCGGAGCACATGTTGCTCAACCTCGCCGAGGGGCTGCGCGCACGCGGGCACGAGGTGATCCCCATAGGGCCCGACAACCGCAACCCCTGGCTCGGGGAGCAGTTCGTCGCGCGCGGCTTCTCGCCCGAGCGCTATTCGATGCGGCACCTCGTCGATCCGCGTGCTTTGCGGCAGATCGCGGCGATCCTGCGCCGACGCGGGGCGGAAGTCGCGCACAGCCACGAGTTCACGATGGGGGTGTACGGCGCCGCCGCGGCCAGGATGGCGCGCATCCCGCACGTGCTGACGATGCACGGGGGGCGCTACTACGCCGGCCGGCTGCAGCGCCGCCTGGCGTTAGGCATCGCGGCGCGGGCGAGCGGCGCGGTGGTCGGTGTATCGTCGGCGGTGGCGCGCGACCTCGAGCGGACGCTGCACCTGCGCCGCGGGAGCGTGCGCGTCGTGCCTAACGGCGTGCCGGAGCGACACGGCGACGGTGCGCGGATCCGCCGCGAGCTCGGACTCGGCGACGACGACCGCCTCGTGCTCGCCGTGGGCAACCTCTATCCGGTGAAGGGGCACATCGTGCTGCTGCGCGCCATCGCGGCCTCGTCGGCCACGGGCGGCGCGCGGCGAACCGTGGTCGCGATCGCGGGGCGCGGGGAGGAGGAGGCACGGCTGCGCGCCTACGCGCGCGAGGCGGGGATCGAGGAGCGGGTGAAGCTGCTCGGCTATCGCCCGGACGGCGCCGACCTGCTCGCGGCGGCCGATGTCTACGTCATGCCCTCGCTCTCGGAGGGGCTGCCGCTCGCGCTGCTCGAGGCGATGACGGCGGGACGAGCGGTCGTCGCGTCGCGCGTCGGCGGGATCCCCGAGGTCGTGCGCGACGGCGAGCACGCGCTGCTCGTTCCGCCCGGGGATCACGAGGCGCTCGCGGCGACGCTCGAGCGCGTGCTCGATGACGCGTCGCTCCGCGAGCGGCTGGGGAACGCGGCGCGGCAGCGCGCGCTCGCCGAGTACGGCATCGAGCGGATGGTCGACGCGTACCAGGAGATCTACACCGCGCTCGTCGATCGCTGAACGCGGCAGGGTTTGAGGTCAGTTGCGCGCGTAGTAGGTCCAGCCCTGCCACCACTGCAATCCCCCCGCGCCGGTGACGCCGCGGTAGGCCGTGGGGAAGATCGCGCTGCCTGCGCGCGCGGCGACGCGGCCGGTGAAGGGCGTCATTCCCCCGTGCGCGATGGGCGATCCACCGGCGGGATCCCAATCGAAGGTCCCGGTGGACGGCTCGTAGCGCACGAAGAGCGAGGCGGCATCGAGGGTCGACTCCTCGATCGAGGCGCCGGCGAACTTCTCGCGCTGCCCGTAGAATGCGCCGCTCGGGTCGAAGTCGGCGCCGTTCTGCGTCATGAAGACGTTGCGGATGGTGATGCTGTCGCGCTGCCGCATCGTCTCGGTGAAGTCGTCGCGAATCGTGAGCCCCGTCTTCGGCCAGCGCGCGACGACACCGTTGACGAGCGTCGCTCCGCTCCCGCGTCGAAGGAGGATCCCGTTTCCGCCGTAGCGATCGACGTCCCAGTTCCAGGGGCCGATCGCGACGAAGTTCGCGAGGAATGGCATCGAGTACGGTGCCGCGTCGAAGTTCGACGGGCAGCCGGTGACGCCCGCCTCGCATCCGTCCGACTCGAGGAAGTTGCGATCGTCGGAGCCCGTCCCGTCGTAGCCGTCGATGACGGTGGACATCACCGCGATCACGTACTGATTCTGCCCGCTGTAGCCCTGCGAGACGTCGAGCGCGTCATCCTGTGGCTCGTAGACGACGAGGAAACGACCGTTCACGGTGCCGCCGAACCACTTGATCCCGTCGTCGAGGCCGGCCAGCGTCTCGATGTACTCGAGCGTGGTCTTCCGGCCGACGGCGTAGAGCGAGAGGCTGTTCATCTTCTCGTTCGGGCCGATGCGCGCGCCGGCGAACTCGATCCGGACGAAGCGCAGCACGCCGCTGTCGTCGTCGTCGTTGGTGCCGCCGGCGTAGTCCACCGTGCCGCCGGGCGGGCCTTCGGTCTGGATGTTCCGGACCTGGAGGTTGATCCGCGCATTGCCGACGATGGAGAGCCCGCCCCACTCGCCGGGGCGGCGGCGCCCGGGCGCGCGCTGGGAGGTGAAGACGATCGGATGCGTTCCGCTCCCTTCCGCGTAGATCTTCGCGCCGCGGTCGATGAGCAGCGAGCTGCCGACGACGTTGGTGTCGCCGACGATCTTCGTCCCCGCCCCGATGCGGAGCACGGCACCGGCGCGCACGCGCACCGGCCCGTGCAGCACGTAGAGCGTATCGGCGGTGAGGGTGCGGGAGGCCGTGATGTCCCCCGAGAGCTGCGCGGTTCCGCGGCCCGTCGCGAGAGTCATCCCCTCGACGGGGCCCGCCCATGCGCTCGTCGTCGAGGAGCGCCTCGCGGCGACACGGTAGCGATACGTCGTCGAAGGCTCGAGGCTCGTGTCGTCGAACCTGGTGCCCGACGTCGTGCCGACGTCGGCGAAGTCGCCGGTCGCGAGCGCGCGCTGCACGACGTAGCTGTCCGCGTTGCTCGCGCGCGACCAGGAGAGCCGGATGCTGTTCGCCGAAGTCGCCGCCGCGGAAAGCCCGCCGGGCACGCCGAGCGTCCGCGGCCCTGTCGAGTCGTGGCAGGCGACGGCGGCCACCATCGCCGCGATGCACCAGAATCCCGGTCGCTTCATCGAAGTGTCGGACATGCTCCGCGATTACGTCAGTGCAGGGGTTGTGCCCGCTCTCACGCGCCGACCGTCAGCGTCGCAGCTCGCGGAGCAGCGCGAGGAAGGCACGGAGGCGCGCGCGGTGCAGCGTCCACATCACCGCGGAGTACGTCACGACGCCGGCCGCGACCTCGATCGCGAAGCGCGCCGCGAGCGGAAGCCCGGCGGCGAGCAGGCGCGCGGCCACGACCGCCGCCGCCATGAGGAGGGTGCCGCTCACCGCCGGCCAGAGCGCGCGCATGTACTCGCCGACGCCGACGCCGAGCGTGCGCATCGTCCGCACGTACATCGGTGTCGAGACGATCGGGAACCCGATGATCCAGGCGAGCGCGACGCCGGCCGTCCCGGCGGTGCGCGCCCCGACGTAGAACATCACCGGCAGCACGAGCGCGGCGAGGATGGTGAAATGCATGTTGCTCTTCGCCTGGCCGGTCGCGACGAGCACGGGCGAGAGCAGCGTCGCGAGCGAGCGATAACCCGAGTACACGCCGAGCAGCGCGAGCGGGACGATCGCCGGCCGCCACCGCTCGCCGAGCGCGAGGAGGACGAAGTGATCCGCGGTGAGGGCAAGGCCGATCGAGAGCGGGAGCGCGACGACGGCGAGCCCTTCGCTGATCGCGAGAAAGTAGCGCCGCAGCGCGCCGCGATCCTCCCGGACCGCGGCGAGCACGCTCGGCATCACCCGGCTCACGAGCTGGCTGACGCGATCGACCGGGATCGTCGCGATCGTCCAGCCGAAGGTGTAGCCGCCGAGCGCGATCTTGCCGAGCACGCGGCCGACGACCGCGAAGTCGGCGTTGGTGTAGACGTACCACGCGATCTTCGACGCCGAGACCTGCCATCCGAAGGCGACCGCGGCTCGGAGCGAACGAAGCCCGCGCGGGAGCGCGAGGCGATGACGCGCCCACACGATCGCCGCGATCGTGGTGACGACGGCGCTGAGCATCTGGCCGTAGACGAGCGCGCGGTATCGCCAGCCGGCGATCGCGAGGGCGAGCGTGCCGACGGTGAGCGAGAGCGCCGCGACGCCGTCGAGCAGCGCGAGCTTCCGGAAGCCGAGGTCGCGCGAGAGCACCGCGCGCGGGAGCATCTGGAAGGAGGTGACGAAGAATGCGATCGCGAGCATCGTCACGATCCACGCGACCTGCGGCTCTCCGTAGAACCGCGCGAGCGGCCGCGCGAGGAGGATGGAGAGGAGCGAGAACACGGCGCCGTAGACGATCGACAGCCCTCCCAGCCGCGCGACCGCGTCACGATCCTCGCCGACGCCGTGACGCTGCACGATCGCGGCGCCGAGGCCGAGGTCGTAGATCGGCGCGACGAAGCCGGCGTAAACCATCGCCATTCCGAAGAGCCCGTAGTCGGCGGGGGTGAGCAGCCGCGCGACGAGGAGCGTCGACGCCCAGCTCAGGATCTGCGTCGCCCACTTCATCCCGGCCGTCCACGCGACCCCCACGAGCAGCGAGCGATCGAGGGTGCGCAGCTTCGTCGCCGGCGCGGGCGGGCCGACGACCTCGCTGGTCGTCTTCGGCGACGGATCGGGCGCGACGATCGCGCCGGCGGCAGGGTCGGTGGTCACGCCGCGAGAACATTGCGCGCCCCGTGCCACCGATCGATTCCGAGTCTGCCGGTGCCCGCTTCTTGCCCTTCGCTTCCTCGTGAGCGAGCGATTCGACATCCTGCATCTCGTCGCGCCCGGCGCCGTCGGCGGAATCGAGAGCGTCATCCGTCTGTTGGCCGCAGGCCAGCGGCGACGGGGGCATCGCGTGCGCGTCCTCGCGACCCTCGAGTCACGGGATGGCGCGGCCCCCTTCCTGGCCGCGCTGCGCGATGCGAACGTCGACGTCATCCCCCTCGTCGCCCGCAGTCGCGCGTATCTGCGCGAGTGGCGCACGGTCGCCCGCGTCTGTCGCGAGGACCCTCCGGACGTCGTGCACACTCACGGCTATCGCTCGGACGTCGTCGGGAGCGCGGCGGCTCGGCGCGGCGGCGTACCGACGGTGAGCACGGTGCACGGCTTCACGGGTGGCGACTGGAAGAACCGCTTGTACGAGCGGTTGCAGCGCGCGATGTACCGGCGCTTCGATGCCGTCGTGCCCGTCTCGGCGCCGATGGCGGCGTCGCTCGCGCGCTCGCGCCTGCGCCGCGATCGGCTGCACCTCGTGCCGAACGCGTACGAGCCGACGCAGCCGCTGCCACGCGCGGTGGCGCGGCGCCGGCTCGGCATCGTCGACGGCGCGTTTCGCGTCGGATGGATCGGGCGCGCGACGCACGAGAAGGGACTCGACATCGCCGTCCGCGCGATCGCCCATCCGAGCGCGATGGGAAGCGTGCTCTCGGTGATCGGTGATGGAGCTGAGCGTGACCGCGCCATGCAGCTCGCTTCTTCGCTGGGCGTCGCGGATCGGATCAGCTGGCACGGGCTCGTGCCGGACGCCGGGCCGCTCGTCACGGCGTTCGATGCGCTGCTTCTCAGCTCGCGGACCGAGGGGACGCCGATCGTGCTCTTCGAGGCGATGGCCGCGTGCACGCCGATCATCGCGACTCACGTCGGCGGGGTGCCGGACGTCGTCGGCTACGGGGAGGCCGCGCTCGTGCCGCCCGAAGATCCGGGGGCGATCGCGGGCGTCGTCCAGACGATGCGGCTCGACGGCAGCGAGTCGGCGCGCCGGGCCGCGGCCGCCCGCGCGCGCCTCGAGCGGGAGTTCGCGCTCGAGCCCTGGCTCGATCGCTACGAGGGCGTCTACCGCTCGGCCATCGCAGCGAGACGCGCGGCCGCGTGACGCGCATCGCACTGACGCTGCTCGCGATTCCGACGCTGCTGTTCCTGTATGCGTACGTCGGGTATCCGCTGCTTCTCGCCGCGATGGGAGAGCGCGCGCGCCGTCACGCGCCTCCGTCGCGTGATCCGGCCGAGTGGCCCGAGATCACCGTCGCGATCCCCGCGTACAACGCGGAGCGGTCGATCGCCCGAACGCTGAACGCGCTGCTCTCGACGGACTACCCCGCCGAGCGGCGTCACGTGCTCGTCGTCTCCGACGGATCCACCGACGCGACCGACGAGATCGTGCGCGCGTACGCCGGTCGCGGCGTCGAGTTGCTGCGACAGCCGCGGCGCGGCGGGAAGACCGCGGCGGAGAACGCGGCGGCGTCGCGACTGCGCGGCACCGTCGTGGTGAACACCGACGCGACGATCGTCATCCCGCCCGCGTCGCTCAAGCATCTCGTCCGCCCATTTCAGGACGCGTCGATCGGCGTCGTCTCGGGGCGCGACGTGAGCGTCGCGCTGAACGAGGCCGACGCGAGCCGCGGCGAGGCGGGCTACTCGGGCTACGAGATGTGGGTGCGCTCGCTCGAGAGCCGCTCCGGATTGATCGCGGGTGCGACGGGAAGCCTCTACGCGGCGCGCCGCGAATTGCATCGCGCGGACCTGCCTCCCGAGCTGACGCGCGACTTCGCGAGCACGCTCGACGCGTACGAGCGCGGATGGCGCACCGTGGCGGTGGACGACGCCACCTGCCTCGTCGCGCGCGCGCCTTCGCTTCGCGCCGAGCTGCGGCGCAAGGCACGCACGATGGCGCACGGTGTCGACACGCTCTGGCATTACCGGCGGCTCATGAACCCGTGGCGTCACGGGCGCTTCGCGCTGATGCTGGTCAGCCACAAGCTCTGTCGCTGGCTCTTCTTCGCGACGCTGCCGTTGGGCCTGATCGGCCTCGCCCTGGCGAGCGCGTCGAGCATGCTCGCGTCGCTTGCGCTGGCGCTCGCACTGGTCGCCGTGCTGACCGGCGCCGCGGCCCTCCTCGCGCCCGAGCATCGGTCGCTCCCCACGCCTGTCGCGCTCTGCGGCTACGCGATGGTCGCGATCCTGGCGTCGCTCATCGCGTGGGGAAAGTTCCTGCGCCGTGAGCGAGTGCTGGTCTGGGAACCGACGGCGAGGGCAGGCGAGTAAGGAGAGTAAGGGGAGTAAGGGGAGTAAGGAGAGTAAGGTACTACCAGTTGCAGTCCCTTACTCCCCTTACTCTCCTAACTCCCCTTACCTCCTGCCTTCCTACCAGCCGAGCTGCTTTGCGATCATCACGGGGACGGTCTTCGCCATGATGCGCAGGTCGGTGGTGAGGGAGCGCTGCTCCAGATACTCGAGGTCATAGCGGACCTTGCGTCGCACGTCCTCGAGCGAGGTGTCGTAGGCCGCGTTGATCTGCGCCCAGCCGGTGATGCCGGGGCGGGTCCGGTGGCGCGCCGGGTACTCGCGAATGTCGCGCACGAGATCGACGATGATCGTCGGCCGCTCGGGGCGCGGGCCGACGATGTTCATGTCGCCGCGGAGCACGTTCCACAGCTGCGGCAGCTCGTCGAGCCGGCTCGCGCGGAGGAAGCGGCCGAGTCGCGTCACCCGCGGATCGTTGCGCGTCGCCCACTTCGCGCCGCAGTTCGCCTCGGCGTCGACGCACATCGAGCGGAACTTGTAGATCGTGAAGACGCGGCCGGTGAAGTTCTGCTTCCGGCGATCCGTGCGCGGCCCGAACGGGTGGCGGCGCCGCTCGCGGCCGCGCCGCTGATCGCGGCCGACGCGCTCCTGCTTGTAGAGCACCGGGCCGCGCGAATCGAGCTTGATCGCGATGGCGACGAGGAGCATCACCGGCGCGGCGACGAGGAGGCCGAGTCCGGCGATGGCGACGTTCACCGCGCGCTCGAGGTTGTCCCTGGTGCGCGGGCGCTCTCGCCGGTCGACGAAGGGCCAGCGCATCTCCGTCTCGTCGCGGGGGCTGGCCTGCGCCTCGGTGGCGGCGCCATCGGCAGCGGAGACCTCGTCGATCTCGCGGATCGCCTCGCGGACGAGCTGCAGCGCCTCGTAGGTGCGGACCGGCTCCGTCGCGCCCGAGGCGACGAGCGGCGTCGGCAGGGGCGTCGAGTCGCTGAAGACCGCATACTCGGCGCTGATCTCCGGGATTCCATCCGGCCCCACCGCCAGCCGCTCGATCCGCGGCCCGGCCGATTCGCTCTGCTCGGTGGCGATCTCCTCCAGCTGCGTGCCCAATCGCTCCTGCATGGCCCTGCCCTCCACATCCCCTGCTGCCCGAAGTCCCTGCCCGCCGGTGCGCGCCAACCGCGCTTCCGGCGTCCGTCCTCACGTTCCCTTACCGGTGTCGCAACACCAGCACGCTCACGACCGCGCCGGCGACGAGTGCTCCGGTGCGCATGTACTCTCCCCAGTCGCGCCGCGACGGGACAACGATCTCGTCGCCGGCGCGGAACCCCAGCTCGTCGAGGGTCTCTCCGCTCGCCATCGCGCGGTGCAGATCCTCCGGCTTCCAGAGCGTGATCGAGCCACGGCGGACGGTGATCCGGTCCGCGGCAGCGGTGCGAGACAGTCCCCCGGCCCGCATCAGCACGTCGCTGACGAGGGCGTCGGGCGCGACGGAGTAATAGCCCGGCGCGTTGACGTCGCCGACGACGGAGACTCGCGTCAACGAGCGGGCCTCGATCGCCGCGGTGTCGCGCACGTAGCGCGCGAGCTCGAGACGGAGATGGTGCTCGAGGTCTTCCCGTCCGACGCCGGCGAGCGGGATCGCCGGGATGTCGGGCAGCTCGAGCACCCGCCCAGCGTGGACGACGAAGGTGTCGGACAGCGTCGCCACACCGGGCACGCGGAGCACGACGCGATCGCCGACCTGCAGTGCGCCCATTCGAATCATGCGCAGCGCCGCGTCGATGCTGTCGCGCAGCTGCCGTGTCGAATCACCGCTGTCGACGGCGATGTTCGACGCGAGATGCGCGCGAGCGGTCGACCCGGTCGTGCCCACGACCTGCGCACCGGCGAAGCGCCCCGACGACGCGACGAGAGCCGCCGTTAGGCATGCCACGGCGAGTCGCCGGCCGAGCTGGAGATGACGCAGGTCACAACGCATGCCGGCCGTAAACGCATGACGCGTACCACGCTAACTCGTTATTCCGCAGCGGACTAAATGACCGGCCTAAAGGCGTTTCCGTCTGGCGAGCTCTTTGCTTCTCCTGTCGAGCGGTCGCGGCCGCCACGCTGGTTCGCTCGCGTCCGCCACCGCCTAACGAGCACGACCGGAGGCGCTCGACATGTCCGATCACCTCGACCGCGCGACCACGAACCCGCCCGACGCGACCCCGGGACGCGAGCCGTACGCGGCCGCCGACCGGTCGGGAATCCCGTGGGAGCGGTACGTCGCCGCGCTCAGGCGGCGGCGGCTCCTCGTCGGCGGGATCGTGCTCGGAGCGCTCCTCCTCGGCGCGCTGGCGACGCGGTACTTCCGTCCGACCTACGAGGTGCACTCGACGATCTGGCTCTCGTCGGCGGGACCGGCGCCGCGCGTCGGCGAGAACGCGCACCCGGGCGGGACGCTGGCGGCGACGGCGTGGGCCGAGCTGCTGCGGAGCTACTCCGTGCTCGACCCGGTGGTGGACGAGCTGTCGCTCTTCGTGATGCCGGCGAAAGCCGCGGACAGCGCCGCTGTCGCCGGCTTCCACGCCGCGCCGGGCATCGTGCCTGGAAAGTACGCCCTCGCGCTCTCCCCCGATGGCCGTCGGTACACGCTGCGTGACGCGGACGGGAAGCCCGTCGAGGCCGGCGCGGTCGGAGACTCGATCGGACGGTCGGTCGGGTTCCGCTGGGCCCCCACCGCGCAGACGTTAGGCAGGGATCGCACGATCAAGCTCGCCGTGCTTCCCCCGCGACAGGCGGCGCTGAAGCTGCGCAACCGAATCGAGCTCGGGTTCCCCGACACGAGCTTCATCTCGCTGCGGCTCACCGGTCCGCAGCCGGCGCGCGACGCGCGCGTCATCAACGCGATCGATCGCCAGTTCGTGGCCACGGCGTCGAGCCTCGTGCGCGGAGGGCAGGCCCAGTCGGCGCAGCAGCTCGGTCAGCAGGTCAGTCAGGCGGAGGCAGCGCTGCGCCGTTCGGAGGACGCGCTGCGGAACTACCGGGCTGGCACGGTCGGACTGCCGTCGCAGGACGATCCCTCGGTCGCGGTGCGCGATCCGAGCTTCACCGCCCTGTACGACCAGCGCGCGGAGCTCGACAGCGTGCGCGCCGACCGTGCCGCGCTCGAGCGGGCACTCGACGGTGCGAAGGCCGGAGTCGATCCCGCCGCGCTGCTCGCGATCCCATCGGTGCGCAGCGCCCCGGAGCTCGCCCCGGCGCTCGACGACCTGACGAAGGCGCAGACGCGGCTCGAGACGCTGCGGCGCACGTATACCGACGAGTACAAGGCGGTGCGGGACGCGCGCGCCGACGTCGACCGCATCCGCCAGCAGACGCTCCCCTCGCTCGCCGCGGGAGTGCTCGCTCGGCTGCGCAACCGTGAGAGCGAGCTGAGTCGCGAGGTCGCGCGCGCCAGCGGAGCGCTGCGCTCCGTGCCGGCGCGGGCGATCGATCAGCAGCGTCTGCAGCGCGACGTGCAGGTGAACGCGACGCTCTACAACACCCTGCGCAGCGAGTACGACGCGGCGCGCCTCTCCGGGCTGGGCGCGGCACCGGGGATCGCGGTGCTCGACAGCGCGGTCGCGCCACTCGAGCCCTCCACGAACACGGTGCCGGGAATCCTCCTCGCGTCGCTGCTCGGCGGTGTCGCGCTCGCGGTCGCGGCCGCGCTCCTCCTCGACGCCTCCGATCCGCGGATCTGGCACCCCGACCAGGTCGAGGAGATGGGCTACGCGATCGTCGGTGCGATCCCGCGCGCCGCCGCCGCACGGCCGGGTGAGGAGCCGGTCGCCATGGCGCAGGTCGATGAGGCGATGCGCGTCCTCCGTCTCGCCCTGCTCAGCGAGATGCACGGGGCGCGGCCGATGGCGTTGTCCGTGATGAGCCCCGAGATCGGCGACGGCAAATCGTTCGTCGCCGTGGAGCTGGCGCGCTCCTTCGCGAAGGCGGGCTGCCGGACCATTCTCGTCGACGGCGACATCCGTCGCGGCTCGCTGGACCGGACGTTCCGCGTGGAGCGCGCACCGGGGCTCACGGATCATCTTGCCGGCCGCGCGTCACTCGACGAGGCGATCCACGCCTCGACGCAGCGCGACCTCGACGTCATGACGAGCGGGACGCGCATTCCCGACGGGCCGGAGCTTCTCAGCTCGGCCGCGCTTCCCGCGCTCGCGGGCGCGCTCGGCGACCGCTACGACGTCGTGCTCTTCGACACGCCGCCGTTAGGCGCCGGCGCCGATGCCGGGTGCCTCGCCATCGCGACGGGGCGCGCCGTGCTCGTGATGCGCGCGGGGAAGACCAACCGGCGCACGGCGCGCAACCGGCTGGCGCAGCTGCGGCGCCTGCCGATCCAGTTCCTCGGGGTGGTCCTGAACGCGATCCAGCCGGAGGGCGGCTTCGCGCCGTACGCGTATCTGCCCCAGTACGCGCTGTACGCGCCGCGTCCCTACGCCGACGCGTCGCCCGCGGACGTCGAGCGGCGGATGGATGTGTCGCGCGACGGCGTCGACGGCGCGACGGACTCGCCGAAGGGGGCCCGCTCCTCCCGTCCGCCGCGCCCGGAGAACCACTGGTAGGTCGTCGCGACTCCTTCGGCGAACGCGCGCCTGGACCTGATCGGAGCACCCATCGCGTGTTCGGGGTCTGCTCGGGATCGCGCGAGGGTCACGAACGACGGTCGCGTGCAGGACGCGGCGGGTGCGAGAGGGTGGGCCGGGTGCGGCGCAAGACCGATGCGCGCGTGTCGTTCTGCCCGCTCGGGCGTCCAATAAGGTGACGCGCCCCTACGGGCTCGTCGGGACGATCCCCATACTGCTCATGCGCTCACTTCACCGCGGCGATCGCACGGACATCCAGTGACGACGCAGGCGACTCAGCCTTCGGCGTACACGCCGACGCCGCCGACCCCGGCCGACCGCGACACGTCGCGCGATTTCACGCGCGACTACACGGTCATCCAGGCGGAGCTCCGCCAGGACAGCGCGGAGCTCCAGCGGCAGGTGCTGCTCTGGCAGCGCTGGATCCGCTACGCGGCGGTCGTCGTCGCCGGCGTCGCGGCGGTCGTGCGCTACGGAGCGGGAGACGCGCCCGGAGCGTGGGTGCCGGTCGCGGGGGCGGCGGGGGCGTACTTCGTCTTCACCGCGCTCATGAGCCGGATGATCGAGCGGCGGACGCCGGAGTCCGGGCTCCCCGCGATCATCCCGATCGTCACCCTGCTCGCCGACCTGATGATGGTCGCGGCGCTCGTCTACTTCAGCGCGCCGCCCTCGCAGTTCCATCGCATCCTCATCCTCGGCTTCCTCGGGCTGCAGCTCACCGTCTTCTACTTCGGGCGGCCGCTGGGGATCGCGGCGGCGGTGGCGACGGTGGCCATATACATCGGGGCCTCGCGCTTCGTCCCGCCTCACGTCCCCGGCCCCGCGCCGACGTGGACGGTGATGATCATCAACAGCGCGCTCTTCGCCTTCGTGAGCAGCGTGCTGGTGATGATCTTCGGCAACTTCCGCGAGCGGATGAACAAGCTGCGAATGTTCGTGAAGCGGGTCGAGATCGGCGACTTCATGGGCGAGTACGACAAGAGCGCCGATATTCGGCCCGACGATCTCACGCTCCTCGGCGAGAGCTACAACGAGATGCGCGGCCGACTGGTGGAGCTGGTCGGCACCGACGTGCTGACGGGATGCGTGAGCCGCCGCGCCTTCGATTCGCGACTGAGCCGCGAGTGGCGCCAGGCGCGCCGCCGCGGATCGACGCTCGCCGTGCTGATGGTCGACATCGACCACTTCAAGGAGATCAACGACACCAACGGCCACGCCGCGGGCGACATGGTGCTGGCCGAGCTGGGGGCGATCATGCTGAAGACGGCGCGCGAGACGGACACCGTCGCGCGGCTCGGCGGCGACGAGTTCGTCATCATGCTCCCGGACACCGCGTGGCAGGGCGCGATGACCTTCGCCGAGCGTCTCCGGCGCAACGTGGACGAGCACAAGTTCAAGCTCGAGAGCGGGCAGTCGCTGCCGATCACGATCTCGGTCGGCGTCGCGCTCGCGAAGGGGAGCGACCCGGTGACGCACGACGAGCTGGTCGAGAGCGCGGACCGGGCCTTGTACAAGGCGAAGTCGGGGGGACGGAACCGGATCTGCGCCTGATCCGGCCACGACCGGGCGACGAGTGATGAGATCGACCGAAGCGGGGGCAAGCACGCCCCCGCTTCGGTCATTTCGGCCGCTGGAAGCCGCGTCCCCGTCGTGCCAGATTGGGGGATGACCAGCACGATCGGCAACGAGCTGACGACCCTCGACGCGCTGCGCGACGCGGCGCGCACGATCCGCGACGTCGCGGTGCGGACACCACTTCTTCCCGTGGACGAGCTCACGGCGCGCGTCGGCGCGCCGGTGTGGCTGAAGCCGGAGATGCTGCAGCGCGGGGGCGCGTTCAAGCTGCGGGGGGCCTACTACTTTCTCGCGCGGCTCAGCCCCGAGGAGCGCGCGCGCGGCGTCGTCGCGCCTTCGTCGGGGAACCACGCGCAGGCGGTGGCGCTCGCGGCGAAGCTGTTCGGCGTGAAGGCGACGGTCGTCATGCCGACGACGGTCTCTCCCGCGAAGCGCGCCGGGGCCGAACGGTTGGGCGCCCGGATCGAGCTCGCCGGCACGACCACCGCGGACCGCATGGACCGCGCGATGGAGATCGTCGCCGCCGAGGGGCAGACGCTCGTCCCGCCGTACGACCATCCGTGGATCATCGCCGGCCAGGGGACCGCTGGGCTGGAGATCGCCGAGGACCTGCCCGACGCCGGCACGGTGCTCGTGCCGGTGGGCGGGGGCGGACTCGCCGCCGGGGTCTCGACGGCGATCAAGCTCGTCCTGCCTAACGCGCGAGTGATCGGCGTCGAGCCGGAGGGGGCGCCGAAGCTCTCGCGCGCCCGCGCGGCGGGGAAGCCGGTGAAGCTCGACAAGACGGGGGGACTCGCCGACGGCCTGCTCGCGGTCGAGATCGGCGCGCTCCCCTTCGCGCACCACCAGGCGTACATCGACGACGTCGTCACGATCCCCGACGCCGCGCTGCGCGACGCGATGCGCTTCCTCCTCGACCGGATGAAGCTCGTCGCCGAACCGAGCGGGGCGATCACCATCGCCGCGCTGCTCACGGGCGCCGTGCGGACGAAGGGGCCCGTGGTCGCGGTGCTGAGCGGGGGGAACATCGAGTACGCCGGCCTGCGCGGCCTCCTGGGGGACAGTTAGGCAGCAATGGCCGACGCCCGCATCCTAGTCGCGGAGGACGATCCGGCGATCCGCTCGGCGGTGTCGTGGCTGCTCAAGGAGCAGGGCTACGAGGTCGCGGCGGTGGCCCGCTCGCATGACCTCATCGACCAGATCGAGCGGCGGTCGCCGGACCTCGTGCTGCTGGACGTCGCGAACCCCGACGAGGACGGCGCGGAGGTGATGAAGCAGATGCGCGCCGACGAGCGCTGGCGCGACATCCCGGTGGTGATGGTCTCGCAGCCGGGCGACGACGTCGCAGTGCGCGCGCTGAAGAGCGGTGCCGCAGACTACATGGCGAAGCCCTTCCGCCTCCGCGAGCTGATGGCGCGCGTCCAGGCCCAGCTCCGTTCCCGCGATACGCTGCGCCGCGCCTACGCGGCGCTGCACGAGGTATCGGAGGCGCTGATCGACGCGCGCGAAGAGGCGAAGAGCCGCCGCGAGCTCGTCGACATCCTGCACGAGGTGACGGGAGAGCTGTCGCCGGAGGAGATCTTCCGCATCCTCGCCCGTCGCGTCGCGCGCGCGCTCGACATCTCGCGGTGCTCGGTGATCCTCGCGCATCCGGGGGACGAGCTGGGGATCGTCGCGACCGCCTTCGACAACCCGGGGCTGCGCAACTTCCCGATCCGGCTCGACCGCTACCCGGAGATCCGCGCCGCGCTCGATCACGGGAAGCCGGTGCTCGTCGAGGAAGGGATCACGAGCCCGCTCTACAGCGAGATCCGGAAGGTCTGGGCGGCGGAGGGGCTGGCGGTGCCGGTGCAGTCGGCGATCGCGCTGCCGTTCACCCTCGACCGGACGCAGCTCGGCGTCTTCTTCCTGCGGACGAGCGGGAACGAGCCGCCGCTCTCGCACCACGACATCGAGTTCGCGGACACCGTCATCCGCGCCGCGGTGGCGGCGATCCAGCGCGCGCAGCTCCTCGAGACGACGCGGGCCGACAAGGCGCGCCTGCAGGAGCTGGCGACGACCGACTCGGTGACGCAGATCCTCAACCGCCGCGCCCTCGTCGAGCGACTCTCGCACGAGATGGAGCGCGCGCGCCGCTATTCGACGCCGCTCGCCCTGCTGATGGTGGATCTCGATCACTTCAAGGAGATCAACGACACCCACGGCCACCTCGTCGGCGACGAGGCGCTGCGCGAGGTCGCGCGGCTGCTCGAGACGGGGGTGCGGACGGTCGACATCGTCGCCCGGTACGGCGGCGAGGAGTTCGCGATCGTCCTTCCGGAGACCTCGCACGAGGGGGCGGTTGCGTTCGCCGAGCGCGTGCGCGAACGTGTCGCACAGCACGACTTCGCGAGCGATCGGATTCCCCCTCTGCACATCACCGTGAGCGTCGGGGTGGCCTCGGTGCCCGCGGCGGACATCGAATCGGTGAACGACCTCTTCTCCCGCGCCGACGAGGCGCTCTATCGCGCCAAGGCGGGCGGACGCAACCAGGTGCGCGCGTGAGCGCGCACGTCGATGGCACGCGCGTGAGCGCGCACCTTCCATGGCTCGCGCCTAACGTGAAATGACTCGCTGTCCCACCTGCGGCGCCACCTACGCCGACGACGCGCGCTTCTGCACGAAGGACGGGACGCGTCTCGTCCCGGCCCCGCCGCGCGCGTCGGACGAGGAGCGCACGGGGGAGTTCGTCGCCAACGCGGGGACGGCGGAGGCGAAGGCCGCGGCGACCGCCGCGACGGAGATGGTGGGGCAGACGCTCGAGGGTCGCTACCGGATCCTGCAGAAGCTCGGCGAGGGGGGGGTGTCCTTCGTCTACCTCGCCGAGGACCTCGCCGGCGGGAACGCGCGCTTCGCGATCAAGGTGCTGTCGCCCGCGCTCTCCAAGGACGAGAACGCGATGGCGCGGCTGCGGCGCGAGGCGGACCTCGGCGGCCGGCTCGAGCATCCGAACATCTGCCACATCATCCGGCTCGGCGAGACGCGGGAGCGGCTCGTCTACATCGTGATGCCGTACATCGAGGGGGAGATCCTCTCCGATCGCACGCATCACGCGGGCGGGCATCTCCCGCCGGATGAGGTCGCGCGCTGGGTGAAGGACATCGCCGAGGGGCTGCAGCGCGCGCACGACCTGCAGATCGTGCATCGCGACCTGAAGCCGGAGAACGTCATGATCGCGAGCGCGGGAGGAAAGCCGCAGCGCGCGGTGGTGATGGACTTCGGGCTCGCGAAGGAACGGAGGGCATCGCCCGAGCTCGCGAAGCTCACCGCGACGGGGATCGTGCTCGGCACGCCGGAGTTCATGAGCCCCGAGCAGCTGCGCGGCAAGCCGCTCGACGGCCGCACCGACGTCTACTCGCTCGCGCTGATGACGTACGAGATGCTCACCGGAAAGCTCCCCTTCTCGGGACGTACGCAGCAGGAGATGATGATCAACCGGCTGCGCAGCGACCCGATGCCGATCCGCGCGATGCGTCCCGACCTCGGCTTCAGCGAGGGCGTCGAGTACGTGCTGAACAAGGGGATGGCCCGCGATCCGAAGGACCGCTACCAGACCGCGCCCGAGTTCGCGGCGGCGGTCGGCGCCGCGGTGCGAGGGGAGAACGTGGGTAGCGGAATGCTCGGCCGGTTGTTCGGGCGGTAGCGGCTGCCGCCAGCCGAGTCGTCGTCGATCTTCACGCACGAGGAGAGTCGTATGCGCTCACTGACATGGTGCGCCGGCTTCGTCGTCCTGATGGCGTGCCAGTCGCGGGAAAGTCCCGCGCAGCAGCAGGCCACGCGACCTGGAGCGGAGCGGCGCGACACCGCGCTCGCGCCGCAGTTCCGGCTGCATCCGACGCTCGGCGGGAAGCTGCGCGCGCCGGAGGGACTCGAGGTCGACTACTTCGCGAAGAACACGGGCTCCGTGCGCTTCATGGTGCTCGGCCCCGACGGCGCGGTGTACGCGTCGCGGCCGGGAGAGGGTGACATCATCCGCCTCGCCGACACGAACTGCGACGGCACCGCGGACGAGATCACGAGCGTGCTCACGGGGCTCAATCGCCCGCACGGGATGGCGTTCCTGCGCGACAGCTTCTACGTCGCGGAGACGGGTGCGCTGCTCGCGTTCGCGGTCGCGCCGAATGGTCGCCCGGGCGGGACGCCGCGCCGCGTGACGACGATGGCGAGCGGGGGAGGCCACTGGACGCGGACGGTGATCGTCGGCCCGGACAGCCTGCTGTACGTGTCGGTCGGATCGCGCTGCAACATCTGCGAGGGGGACGTCCCCCAGCGCGCGGTGGTGCTCCAGGTGCAGAAGAGCGGGGCGACGCGTCCCTTCGCGATCGGGCTCCGCAACGCCGTCGGGCTCGCGGTGAACCCGGTGACGCGCGAGATCTGGGCGACGACGCACGAGCGCGACAACCTGGGCGACGACGTGCCGCCGGAGGAGATCGACATCCTGAAGGACGGCGCGGACTACGGATGGCCGTACTGCTGGGGCGACCGGCAGCCGAACCCCGAGTACAAGGACGCGAAGCGCTGCGCGTCGACGATCCCCCCGGCGCTGATGATGCAGGCGCACTCGGCGCCGTTAGGCATCGCCTTCCTCCGCGGCGCGACGCAGCTCAGGAGCGAATATCGCGGGGACGCGCTCGTCGCCTTCCACGGCTCGTGGAACCGCAGCGCGCCGACGGGGGCGAAGGTCGTGCGCATCCGCATCGCGAACGGCAGGCCGGTGTCGTACGAGGACTTCGTCACCGGATGGCAGGACGCGCGCGGCAACCGCTGGGGACGACCGGTGGACGTGCTCGTGCTGCGCGACGGCTCGGTGCTGATCTCCGACGACAGCGGCGACGCGATCTACCGCGTGCACCGATGAGCGGAACGTGGCGGCCGGCCGTCGTCGCGCTCACGCTCCTCGCGGCGTGCAGCGGCGGGGAGCGATCGTCCCGCGACAGCGCGCGACCAGCCGCCGCGGCGGTGGTGACCCCGGTCTCCTCGGCGCCGGAGTCGGTGCTCGCGGTGCAGCTCGGCGCCTTCTCCGACTCGGCGAACGCGCGGCGGATGCGCGACTCGCTGAGCCGCGCCGGATGGATGGCGTATCTGCGCGGGAGCACCGGGAAGGCGGTGCCCGCGGTCGAGGTGCGGTTCGCGGCGTCGCGCGACAGCACGCTGCCGCGTCTCGTCGCCGCGTCGCTCGCGACGGCGAAGCGCGACGCGGCGGTGGTACGTGACGTCGTCGGCGGCGACACGGTGACGCCGACGGCGGTGATCGCGGTGAGCAGGGGCTCGCACGGGATGGCGGCGTCGACGCGCTGGGCGATCGCCGGCGCTCGGCGAGCGCTGCGCGTCGTC
>JABFXM010000265.1 GCA_013361745.1 Gemmatimonadaceae bacterium
CGGGACGTAGCGGCCGTCGGCGATGACGCCGGCGACCCAGGAGCGATAGTAGTCGCGCATCGACTGCGGGATCGTCGACATGTACTCGATGTCGAGGTAGATCACCGTCCCGGCGGGAAATCCTTCGTTCGCGGTCTTCGCGGCGGCGTCCATCCCTTCGCTCGTTCCCTGCGCGCCGCTGAGCAGGGTGCGGGAGCATGTGACCGACTGTGTCGCGCGCTGCATCGCCGGCGCGAGCCGCGGGCCGACCGGGACTCCCTCCCAGGTCTGCTGCCCGACGTAGAGCACCGCCGTTCCCCAGCCGAGTGAGCGGAGGTAGGAGCGGCGGCCGGACCACGTCGTGTCGTGATGACAGGGCGCGGGGAGATAGTAGCCGACCCACTCGTACGGCGACGCCGGTGCGCGCCAGGCTCGCATCGCGGCGTCGCCCGGATAGATCGCGGTGTCGAAGCCCGGATGGTTGTAGGCGGGCGGAGTCGGTGCGAGAATCCCGGCGGCGTCGGTGCAGGCGCCGAGAGCGAGCGCGAGGCCGGCGAGAGCGGTGGCGCGAAAGCGACGGTGCATGGCTCGAATCTACCCCGCCCCGCCCGTCGAGGTTCAGCCCGCGGGTTCCCCCGGCGCGGGCGCGCACGCAACTTCGCGCATGCCGAATCCACACGCGCTCGACCCGCGCCTCGCCGCCTCCTTCCTGGTCGCCGCCGCCACGCTCGCCTGCGCGCATCCCGCCACGACGGTGCGCGCGAGCGAAGCCGAGCGGACGCAGTACCGGCTCATGCCCTCTCCGACCACCGTGGCGTGGGGCTACTACGACGCCGCGGCCGCGCCGGTGCTGCGCGTGCGCTCGGGGGACGTCGTCACGGTCGGCACGCTGATCACCTCGACCCCGGCGCGGCTCGAGGGAGCGGGCGTCGCGCCGGCGGATGTCGAGCAGTCGCTGCGCGACATCACGGCGACGGTCACCAACAAGGGGCCGGGAGGACACATCCTCACCGGACCGATCTGGGTCGAGGGCGCCGACTCGGGAGACGTGCTCGAGGTCCGGATCCGGAAGATCGACCTCGCGATACCGTACGCCTACAACGCGTTCGGCGCGAAGAGCGGCTTCCTCCCGGAGGACTTCGGCTACTCGCGGATGCGGATCATCCCACTCGACGCGAAGCGGATGGTCGCGCGCTTCGCTCCGGGGATCGAGGTCCCGCTGCGGCCGTTCTTCGGCAGCATCGGCGTCGCCCCGCCGGCGGCGATGGGGCGCGTCAACAGCGCACCGCCGGGAATTCACGCCGGGAACCTCGACGACAAGTCCTTCGTCGCCGGAACGACGCTCTACATCCCGATCCACGCGAAGGGTGCGCTGCTGGAGATCGGCGACGGTCACGCCGGCCAGGGCAATGGCGAGGTGGACATCACCGCGCTCGAGACTTCGCTGGTCGGGACCTTCCAGCTCGTCGTCCGCAAGGACATGCACCTCACCTGGCCGCGCGGCGAGACGCCGACGCACTGGATCACCATGGGCGCCGACACAAGCCTCGTGCAGGCGACGAAGATCGCGGTGCGCCAGGCGATCGACCTGCTTATGACGGACCATGGACTCTCCCACGACGACGCCTACATGCTCACGAGCGTCGCCTGCGACGTCGAGATCACGGAGCTGGTCGACGGGAACGTCGGCGTGCACGTGCTGATCCCGAAGGCGCTGTTCGTGAGATGATGCGCTGCCGCGTATATAATTGCTTGATCGCTCGATCATCAGCCGACCCCAGGATTCGTCCCATGCCACGCGCTCTCCGCCACCTCGTCCCGCTCGGACTCCTCGCCGCGCCCCTTCTCGCCGGCGCGCAGGCGCCGTCGTCCGCCGCACCGAAAGTGATACCGGCCGCCGCCGTCACCCCCGCCGATCGCTGGTGGGAGGAGGGGGTCGTCTATCAGGTCTATCCCCGCTCCTTCCAGGACAGCGACGGCAACGGGGTCGGCGACCTGCGCGGGATCACCCAGCGCCTCGACTACCTGAAGACGTTAGGCATCAACGCGATCTGGATCTCCCCCTTCTTCCCGTCGCCGATGCGCGACTTCGGCTACGACGTCGCCGACTACACGGGCGTCGACAGCACCTTCGGCACCCTCGCCGACTTCGACGCGCTCGCGAAGGCGGCCCACGCGCGCGGGATCCGCGTCATCCTCGACTTCGTCGCCAACCACAGCTCCGACCAGCATCCGTGGTTCAAGGAGTCGCGCTCGTCGCGCACCAACCCGAAGCGCGACTGGTACATCTGGCGCGACCCGGCGCCGGGAGGCGGCCCGCCGAACAACTGGCTCTCCGTCTTCGGCGGGAGCGGGTGGACGCGCGACTCGACCACCGGGCAGTACTACTTCCATCAGTTCCTGAAGGAGCAGCCGGATCTCAACTGGCGGAACCCGGAGCTGCAGAAGGCGATGCTCGCCGCGATGCGCTTCTGGCTCGACCGCGGCGCCGACGGCTTCCGGCTCGACGCCTTCCCGCACTTCGTCGAGGACTCGCTCTTCCGCGACAACCCGGTGAACCCGAACTGGCGGCCGGGGAGCGGCGAGTACGACAGCCTGCAGGCGGTGCACACGACCCATCAGCCGGGGACGCTCGACGTGCTCTGCCAGATGCGGCGCGTCGCGAACTCCTATCAGGCGCGCGACGGCCGGTCGCGTCTGCTCATCGGTGAGGTGTACGCGTCGCCGCAGCAGCTGAACGTGTACTACGGAAAGAACGGCTGCGGCGCGCAACTGCCGTCGAACTTCGGGCTGCTCGGCGCGCCGTGGAAGTCCGACGTGATCTGGCAGCGCATCGACGACTACATGCGCGCGCTCCCCGCGGGCCGCTGGCCGAACTGGGTGCTCGGCAACCACGACAACCCGCGCCTCGCGACGCGGCTCGGCCCCGACGCCGCGCGCGCCGCCGCGGTGCTGCTGCTCACGCTCCCCGGCACGCCGACGATCTACTACGGCGACGAGCTCGGGATGCGCAACGTCCCGATCCCGCCCGACCGCGTGCAGGACCCGGCCGAGAAGCAGCAGCCCGGACTCGGCCTCGGACGCGACCCCGAGCGCACGCCGATGCAGTGGACGGGCAGCGCGCCTAACGGCGGCTTCACCACCGGCACGCCCTGGCTCCCGGTGGCGAGCGACGTCGACTCGGTGAACGTCGCGCGCGAGCAGCGCGACTCCGCGTCGACGCTCGCGCTGTACGAGCGGCTCCTGAAGCTGCGGAAGACCGAGCCGGCGCTCGCGCGCGGCTCCTTCCGGCTGCTGCCGCGCCAGGGCGACGTCGTCGCCTTCCTGCGCGAGGACGGATCGCGCGGCCGCTATCTCACGCTCGTCAACGTCGGCACGACGGCGACGACGTACGCGCCCGCGGCGGGCGATCGGCTGACGCGCGGCGGGAAGCGCCGCGGAACGATCGTCGCCGGGACGAGAGGGCGGAGAGGGGATCGAGTGACGGCCGCCGACATCGCGCTCGAGCCGAACGAGGGAGTGGTGATCAGGCTGAAGTAGTCGTGATGGCGGCACCAACGAAGGAACGACAATTTCACGGATCTGACGGATCCACACGGAGCTTGGTGCTGGCAACTCGCGCCAATCCGTGTCCATCCGTCAGATTCGTGTGATTGTAGTTCAGCCGTTGAACTCAGTCGCACGATTCTCCCACGACTCCCCTGCTGACCGGACCGCCGCGACGTGCGCCGGCTCACACTCCGGCCCCGCTCGACAGTCGCGCGTCCGCGCGGCCCGCGGCACGGCTCCTGACGGACACGGCTGCGGCACCGGCGCGGCGATCGGCGCGCCGGTGGAGCTCTCCCGCAACTGCTCGTCGCCCGATCGAATGCGACGAGCCGAATGGAGGTCGTCATGTCCACCACACTGGGGCGCTACGGCGCACTCACACTGGCCGCCGCGCTCACCGTCGCCGCCTGCTCCAAGGGCGAGAACACCGCGACCCGCACCGACACCGCCGCCGGCGCAGTCGCGGCGAACACGGATACCGCGCACCCCGCGGCCGCGCCGCACTCCGACTGGAGCGACGCGCAGATCCTCGGATTCGCCTCCGCGGCGAACATCGGCGAGATCGAGGAAGGAAAGCTCGCCGAGAAGAAGGCGACCAACCCGGCGGTGAAGGCGTTCGCGCGTCAGCTTCGCACGGACCACCAGGCGATGCTCGACGAGGGCAAGTCGTTCGGGACGAAGAACAACGTCGTTCCCGACACGACGAAGGACGACGTCAAGGACGCGGTGAAG
Organism: Gemmatimonadaceae bacterium; assembly: GCA_013361745.1. GTDB lineage: Bacteria > Gemmatimonadota > Gemmatimonadetes > Gemmatimonadales > Gemmatimonadaceae > JABFXC01. Next base: position 4,261 of record JABFXM010000265.1, read on the forward strand.
GACTCGCACGACGAGATCAAGGATCTCACGGACAAGAAGGCCGGCAAGGACTGGGACGAGGACTTCATCGACAAGCAGATCGACGGTCACAAGAAGACCCTCGACAAGCTGAACGACCTCGAGAAATCGGCGACCAACGCCGACCTGAAGGCGATGCTGACCAAGGCCGCCGGCAAGGTGCAGGAGCACCTCACCAAGGCCGAGGACATCAAGAAGAACACGCTCAAGAGCTAACGCTCTCGCGGGGGCCGCTGGCGCAGGGGTCGGGGGTCAGGGGTCTGCACGACAAGGGATGAGGGAGCGGCGAACGGCTGCTCCCTCATCCCACGTCCCACGTCCCTCGTCTGCCGACCCCCGACCCCTGACCCCCGACCCCTGCCTTTAACGCCGTCCTCCCACCTCGTCGATGTGCAGCAGGAGCTCGGCGGGGTCCTCGAAGACGCGGTAGGCGCCGGCGCGCTCGAGCTCTTCCTGCCCGTAGCCGCCGCTGAGGAGGCCGATGCCTAACGATCGGGCGCGGCGCGCGGCGAGCATGTCCCACACCGCGTCGCCGACGACCGTCGACATCTCGATCGGCACGCCGAGCTTTTCGGCGGCGGCGAGGAAGAGATCGGGGTCCGGCTTCGCGTACTTCACCAGGTCGCGCGTGATCACAGGGACGCGTGCCCGGTCGACGCCCAGCGCGTCGATCACCGGACCCGCCGTCTCGATGCGCCCGCTCGTCGCGATCGCCCACGGGATCTCCGACTCGGTGAGCCAGGCGAGGAGCTCGCGCGCGCCGGGCAGGGGACGGACGTCGGCGGAGAGCCGCTTGTAGTTCTCGGCGTGACGCCGGCGCAGCCGCTCGAGCTGCCCCTCCTCGGGGGCGATGCCGGTCTCGCGGAAGAGCATGTTCGCGAACAGGCCGCCGCTCATCCCGATCTTGCGGTGGATCCGCCAGACGGAGAGCGGGATTCCCTCCGCGTCGAGCGCCTCCCGCCAGGCGAGGACGTGCTGGTAGACGCTGTCGACGAGGGTTCCGTCGAGGTCGAAGAGAAAGGCGGTCTCGGTGCGCGACATGGGAGTCGTCCGGTAGTGGTGACTGAAGCTAGCTTGCATCGATGACCGTCGAGAGCCGCGCGCCCGCGCGCGTCGTCTCCCTGAACGTCGGCGCGGTGCGCGAGATCGAGTGGCGCGGCGAGCGCGTGACGACGGGGATCTGGAAGCATCCCGTCGCCGGGCGCGACGCGATGCGCGGGGGGAAGCTCGCGGGCGACGACCAGGCGGACCGGCGCGTGCACGGCGGGCCGGACAAGGCGGTCTACGTCTACGCGCGCGAGGACTACGACTGGTGGCGCGAGCATGAGGGGATCGAGGCGACCGACGGTCTCTTCGGCGAGAACCTCACCACCGCGGCGCTCGAGGTGAGCGGGGCCCTCGTCGGCGAGCGGTGGCGCGTCGGCTCGACGCTGCTCGAGGTCGCGCAGCCGCGGATGCCCTGCTACAAGCTCGGTATCCGCGTCGGCGATCCGCGCTTCCTGAAGAAGTTCCTCCTCGCGCGCCGCCCGGGTGCGTACCTCCGGGTGATCGAGGAGGGGGAGATTGGTGCGGGCGACGAGATCCACGTCATCGCGCGGCCGGATCACGGGGTGACGCTGCGCACCATGCTCGACGCGCTCGACGACGAGGACGCGGCCGCGGCGCTGCGCACCGTCGCCGGGCTGCCGCCGTACTGGCGGCGAGTGGCGCACGGGGAATGATCGCCGCCGCTTGCATCGCGGTCGCGGGTCGCACATGATCGGGGCCACTCGCCTGACCGCGGTCTCCCCGATCCCCGACTCCGATGAGAGCCTACGTCATGACCACGGGCGTGATCTTCGCGCTCCTCGCCGTGATGCACGTCTGGCGCGTCTTCGCCGAAACGAGCGCGCTGGCGCGGAATCCGGAGTATCTCGTGATCACCCTCATCGCGGCGGCGCTCAGCATCTGGGCGATGCTGGTGCTGCGGTCCCCCGCGGCCGGGTCGCGAGGCGGGGACCGGGTCGCCTAACGTCGCGCGCGCCGGGAGCGCAGGCGACGGTGCGGCGGTCCCGATCCCGTTAGCTTTGCCGGATGACGGTTTCCTACGAGTTCGACGAGAACATCCTCGTTCTCCGCATGGTCGGGGACTACGTCCCCGCCGACATCCGTGCTGCGCTCAGCGCCGCGCTGCAGGACGACGCGCGTCCGGCGCTCACGGGTCTGCTCTTCGACGTGAGCGCTTCGACCTCGCTCGGCGCGCGGTCGAGCCGCGACGTTCGGTCGATGGCGGCGCTCCTCTCCCATCTCGCCCCGCAGTTCGGGGGACGCCTGGCACTTCTGGCGACGACCGACCTGCAGTACGGGCAGATGCGACTCGGCAG
>JABFXM010000076.1 GCA_013361745.1 Gemmatimonadaceae bacterium
ATCCGGCTGCTCGACCAGCCTGAAGTCTTCGAGTCGGTGATCCCCCCCGACCGGCGCCGACATCACTCGCTGCCGGGAGGGCTGCCCGCGGCCGACGAGCTGTGGACGAAGACGGGACTCCGACTGGAGACGTTGCAGACGGAGGACTTCGCCGCCGATCTCGCCGAGCGCGTCTCGACGCGAGCCGACGTCCTGATCGACGCGGCACTCGTGGCGGGTTGTGTGTGCTCCGGCGCGGTCCTTGGTGCGACCCCCGACGCCGCACGGAGTGCCGTGATCGCGCTCGAACCTCCACGCGCGGCGAGCGCAGTGATGGACGAGCGTGCCGTACCGGCACTGGACCTTGCGCTTCCCATCGTCGCCCGCGCCGAGAGCGGAGTCGCTCCCGAAACGCCGGCGCGGAGCGCGACGCGAGACATCGACGTGACGAGCACGTTCGGCGCCGCCACCCCGCCGCCGTTAGGCAGTGGAGGAGCGGAAGGCCACGCGCGTCGTCCGCGTCTGACGCCTCCCGGCTCGCCGATCGTCATTCCGTCCGGGGTGGAGAGTGCCGCCGCTCCTCCCGCTGCCCCGCGTCGGCGCTCGCCGACTGGCACGCTGCGTGTCGTGCCGCCGGGTTCCGTTCCGCTCGCGAGCGATCACGAGGGACGAATCCTCCCGCGCGCGTACGTCGCGCGGCGCCGGTCGCCCCGCGGTGGAGTACCCGTGATCCCCGACTCCGCGGCTGCGGCCGCGCCTGCGGAGACGCTCGCCAGCCCGGCGGCGCCTGGCATTCGCTCCATCACGACCCCTGGGGAAGCCGACTCCACGAGAACCGGAGACGTCGGCGGCGGAGATGCCGAACGCCGGATCGAGCATAGCGTGGAGCCGGCGGTTCCGCCGTCACCGGCACCAGCGACACCGGCACCGACCGCCCACTCTGCGTCGACGGTGCTGGTCCAGGAGCCTCCGGCGCGTACGCCGCCCCCTCACGCGCCCGGTGCGATCGAGCGGTCGCTCACCTTCTTCTCGGCGAATCCCCGCGTGTCGCTCGCGGTCGCGCTGGCGGCGGCGGGGTTGGTGCTCGGCATCGCGATCGGGTACGCCGTCGCCCATCGTGCCGCCACGAGCCCCGCCGAGCTGGGCGTCGGACACGGCGGCGAGTTGCAGGTGGACAGCAGCGCGGCCAGCGCCGCTCCCGGACTGGGCACGAGGCGCGGGACCGATCGTGTCGCCCCGTCGTCGACGGCCGCGCGGGTCGCGGCGGCGCCGGGCGCCGCCGCGGTATCACGTCGCTCGCGACGTGTTGCGTTGCCCTCCGCCGAGGTCGCAACCGGCGGACGACAGAGGGCGGCTGCTACGACTGTTCCTGCGCCCGCCGCTCCCGCGCAGCCATCTGCCGCGCCGATCGGCGTCGACAGCGCTGCGCTGCGTGCGCGACGTGATTCAGCGGTCGCGAGCGCACGCGCCGAATCGCTCGCCGCGGAACGGGAGGCGATCCGACGCGAGATCGAACGCCGGCGCGTGCGGATCGACAGTCTGGTCAGGGCGCAGGGAGGCGCGCCACCCGCGCCCTGATCCGTTCGGCGCTCCAGCCGGGAGATGGTATCGTGTCATCGGCGCGCCCGGGTCCCGAGCACCGGTCGCGTCGCCCGATGTCAGCGCGTTCGCGAGTCGTCTTCCTCGAGCGCACGGCGGATCACGTCTCGCAGCCGCAGCTCGCGGTCGGGGCCGTCCGGGACCGCCCGGACGAGGAGACTGAGCTGCGTCGCCATCTCGCGCTCGAGGAAGACCTCCCGATCGCGGATGCCTAACGCGTCAAGCGAGCGCTCGGCGAGGTCGCGGAGCATCGCGAGCGTCGAGGGGTCGAGGCCCAGGGTCGGCGTCGCGCGAGCGGTGCGGTCGTTCCCCGCGGGAGCCGCGCGACGCGCGGACTCCCAGAGCCGCCGCATCGGAGCCAGCGTGACGACGAAGGAGCCCGGGGTGTGCTCGGCGATGGTGTCGACGACGCCGACGCGTCGCAGGGTTCGAAGCGTCTTCGCGACCGACTCGCGGACCACGGAGAGGCCGTTCTCGCTGCGGTTGCCGCGACCGGTGATCACGAGCACCTCGCGCGCGCCGCTCGCCTGTCGTTCGCGCAGCCAGGCGTCCGCACGACGGCTCGCCTCCGCCGCGGTCGGGAGCTGGGCGCGAAGGTTGAGCGTACGGTCTGCCCCGAAGCGCGCCTCGTCGTAGGCGTGCTTCAACTCCACCAGGCGGCGACGGTGATAGGTGGACAACGCTGCCTAACGGAGCGCGGCCTCGAGCACGCGCCCGTCGACCTTGTCGGTCGGTGGCACGTGGAGCACGTGCGCGAGCGTCGGGGCGAGATCGACCACGCGTGCCTTCTCACGATGGCGCCCGGGGCGGAAGGGCGCTCCATACAGGATGAGCGGAACGCGCGCATCGAGATCGCTCGGCGATCCGTGCATCGCCATCGGGCTGTTGTTGTACTCCCAGACCGTGTACGGCTGCAGCGTCACGGCGACCGCCACCGACGACTCGGGGGTGAGGGTGTGCAGCCAGCGGCGTGCGACGGCGTCGTGGACCGTGTCCGCGTGCGCGAAGGAACGCACGTCGTCGGCGCGCGCCACGCCGGGAACGCGACGCACGGCGGTGATGAAGGCACGCTCCACCGAGTCGGGGGAGATCCCGGCGCGAGTGAGTGCCCCACGATCGAGAGAGAGTACGCCCTCCTCGAACCCGAAGCTCGTCGTGTCGCCACCGCGGGCTCGGATGGTGAGCCGCATCGCGGCGACGAGCGAATCGAGCTGCACGTGCCGAGCGTCCCGTGGGCGGCCCGGGCCCGAGACCTCGGGGAACGGCGTCACCCCGTGATCGGCCGTGAGCGCGATGATCACCCTGGTGGAATCGCGAACGGCGAAGAGCGAATCGAGAAAGGCACCGAGCGAGCGGTCGAGCCGCAGGAATTGATCGTGGGCCTCGCGCGAATCCGGGCCGTACTGATGGCCGATCGCGTCGGTCGTGGAGAGTGATACCGCGAGCAGATCGGGCGCGGCGCCATGGCCGAGATCGAGCGCTCGCAGTCCCGCGAGGGCGACGGAGAGCGTGAGCTCGTCCATCCAGGGGAAGCCAGGGAGCGCACCGGCCGCGTCGGCGGGGGTGGATGGCAGCACGTGCGGAAAGACATAGTTCTTTCCCCCGCTCTCCACCGCCACGGTATCCGGCTCGGGGTAGTAGCTGGCCGGTCGTGACAACTCCCAGCGCCTGCCGGCCATGGATTGCGGGAGACGTCGCGCGTTGAAGTCGTTCAGCCAGGTGGGAAGCGTGTCGGCGTAGTAGGTGCTCGTCGTGAAGCGTCCGTTCGATGAATACCAGTAGACATTCTGCTTCGCGCGACCGAGAGGAAGGATCGCTCCGCGGTCTTTTCGCGAGACGGAGAGCGCGCGCGACCGCTGGTCGGCGAGCCGCATCCAGTCGATGAGACTCTCACCCCGGAACCGAAAGGGTGAGGCGGGGGCCGCGCCACCGCCGATGACCGGCGCCTGCGGATCCTGCACTCCGGCCGCATTCATCATGATGCCCGTGCTGCGCGGGAAACGCCCGGAGAGGGTCGTCGCGTGTCCGGGAGCCGTCTCGGTGATCGCGTGGTCCTGGTACGCGTTCAGGTAGACCGCCCCCCCGCGAAGAAGTCGTGCGAACCCACCGTCGAGCTGATCACCGTAGCGCTCGAAGTAGACCGGGGTGAGCTGGTCGACCGTTATGAACACGACGAGGGTCGGCGCCGAGCGATCTGCAGTCGGGGCCGGTCGGCTCAATGGGGTGGACGCCTGCGCGGACGCGCGCTCGGAGTGACCGGCGGCCAGCGTGAGGCAGAGCGCGGCGAGGCCGATCGAGTGGAGGGAAGCGGAGACGCGAGTCATAGGCTACGGAGAGGAAGGGCCGCAAATGTAGGAGCGTGTCGTGCGCAGGCAAAGGGAGCGCGACGCGGAGCTGGACCGCGTAGCTGAGCTCAGGGCGCTCCTGTTGCGCGCCCCGCCGTTGCCATCAATATTCCTTTAGACATAGGAAATAGAATCCATCGCACGACGTTCCTTCTTCCTTTTTATTTAGGATAATTACAGTGCGAGTGTATGACATTGCGGTCGCGTCGCTTGCGCTCGGCGTCGAACGGAAGTGGCTCGACAACCTTCTCAGCCAGCACGACATCCCTGGCGTCGAACACGTCGCGCGTGGGGTCACCCGGAAGCTCTCGACTCGCGCACTCGTGACGGCGGCTGCCGTGCGCGACCTGCAGCGCCGGCTCGGCGTTCCCGCCGGCCGCGCGGTGGAGCTCGCGGCGCACGTCGTCGCTGCGTCGCACCATCGCGTCGAGCTCTCGCCCGCGCTCACCATCCACCTGGACCTCACCACGCTCGAGCGCGATCTCGAACGTCGTCTCGTACATGCGATGGAGACCGCCGTCCCGCGTCGACGCGGGCGCCCGGCGGCGGACCGCCATCAACGACGACGGGGCACCCCGTAGGGTGCCCCGTCGAAAGTCGAGCAAGAGCTACGTTTACCGGCCGCCCGACCGGGTGACGTTCTCCGCCGCCGGGCCCTTCTGCCCTTCGACGATGTCGAACTCGACCGCATCACCTTCGGCGAGCGTCTTGAAGCCGCTGCCCTGAATCGCCGAGTAGTGCACGAAGCAATCCTTCGAGCCGTTGTCGGGGGTGATGAAGCCAAAACCCTTGGCGTCGTTGAACCACTTCACCTTGCCAGTCGTGCGCATTGCCTAGCTCCTGAATACCGATGCCCGCGTTGCGCGGGCTGTCTCCGTGCGCACGATCACCATGACCGCCGCACGGCCCCAATCTATCAGCTTCTGCGCGAAGGGCAACAGACGAGTATGCCGGCCATCATCAGAAGCCCGCCCGAGTCGCCGGTCAGGGCCTCTGGGCGGGGTTGGCTCCCGCCCCGGGCGTGGGCGCCGGTGGCATCGGAGGCATCGGCGCGGTCGGGCTCATCTCGGTGATGGCGCGAACGCTGTCGACGAAGTACTGCGTGTCGCCAAAGCACGAGAAGGGGATCCCGACGTGCTGCTGGTATGACACGGTCACGCGGTCGCCCATGACCCGACGAATCTTCTCCGCGACGGAATCCTTGCGCACGGTGAAGCGGAAGATCTCCGGCTGGCTTCCGGGGACGTTGACGATCGCGAGCTCTCCCTCCCACGTCTTACAGAGCCACCCTTTCTTCGAGAATTTCTGCACGTACCCCGAGCGATCGCCGCGCGAGTAGCTCCAGTTGAGCGCGATGGCGGTCCAGAGGGAGAGCACGAGCAGCGGAACGAGGACGACGATGGTCACGATCCAGCGAACCCAGTGTCGCCGCCGGCGCGGCGGAGGAGCCGGTGGAGTCGAAGCCCTGTCGTCGCGATCGATGTCGTCGGCCATGGAATGCTCTTTCGTTGTGTGCGGGACTGGTGATGGTCACCGGGGTATCATCGGACCGCCACCGGTGACGGCGCACAACATGGGCCGTCCGGTCAGTGGACGGAAGGTGCGGCAGGCCGCGCGGTGCCGCGTGGCGGTCCGGGTCGACTAACTTTATCGGAAGCGCGGCGACCGGTCGCGCGCTCATTCGCTTTCTCGAAGGGAGAGGGTCGTGGCATTCGGAACTCGCAGGCCGACGGTGACGACGAACGTCGGCGGTGTGCTCGTTGGCGCGGCGCACCCGGTCGTCGTGCAGTCGATGACCAACACCGACACCGCCGACGCGGCATCGACGGTCGCGCAGGTCGCGGCGCTCGCGCGCGCGGGCTCGCAGATCGTGCGCGTCACGGTCAACAACGACGAGGCGGCGGCCGCGGTCCCGGAGATCGTTCGCCGGCTCGCCGACGAAGAGAACCTCACGGTCCCCATCGTCGGCGACTTCCACTACAACGGCCACCTGCTGCTGGCGCGCCACCCGGAGTGCGCGCGGGCGCTCGCGAAGTACCGGATCAATCCCGGCAACGTGGGCAGCAAGCGTCGCGACGAGAACTTCCGCACCATCGTGCAGGTCGCGGTCGACAACGGGAAGCCGGTCCGCATCGGGGTGAACTGGGGCTCGCTCGACCAGGATCTCCTCACCGCGATGATGGACGAGAACGCCCGGGCGGGAAGCCCGCGCAATGCGCGCGACGTCTACATCGAGGCGATGCTCGAGAGCGCGCTCCGTTCGGCGGCGCTCGCGGAGGAAGTGGGGCTTCCACACGACCGGATCATCATCTCGGCGAAGGTCTCGCAGGTGCAGGATCTCGTGGACGTCTACCGCCGGCTCGGCGCCCGCTGCGACTACCCGCTCCATCTCGGCCTCACCGAGGCCGGCCTCGGGACGAAGGGCATCGTCGCCAGCACCGCCGGGCTCTCGATCCTGCTCGCCGAGGGGATCGGCGACACGATGCGTGTCTCGCTGACGCCGAAGCCTAACGGCGACCGGACCGAGGAGGTGCAGGTGGCGCAGCAGATCCTGCAGTCGCTCGGCCTGCGCAGCTTCACGCCGCAGGTGACGTCGTGTCCCGGCTGCGGTCGCACGACCTCGACCTTCTTCCAGCACATGGCCGAGGACATCCAGAC
>JABFXM010000450.1 GCA_013361745.1 Gemmatimonadaceae bacterium
AGGGATTCTACGGGCCGCCGTGGTCGCACCAGGACCGCCTCGACATCCTCCGCTTCGAGGGGAAGGTCGGGATGAACGCCTACATCTACGCGCCGAAGGACGATTCGTACCATCGCGAGCGTTGGCGCGATCCGTATCCCGCCGACCAGATCGCGCGCGTCGGTGAGCTACTGCGCGTCGGCCGCGAGAACGGCGTCGACGTCTGGTTCGCGATCAGTCCCGGACTGTCGATGACCTACTCCGACACCGCCGACTACCGCGCGCTGCTCGCCAAGCTCGAAGCCGGCGCGAACGTCGGGGTGAAGCACGTCGCGCTCTTCCTCGACGACGTGCCGCAGGAGCTGCTGCACGAGGCCGACCGCGCGCGCTTCCACTCCGTCGCCGAGGCGCACGCATACGTCATCAACACGCTGAAGCACGACCTCGACGCGCGCGGGCTCGCGCTCGCCGTGGTGCCGACGACGTACACGAACTCCTTCGGCAGCCGCGACTACGCGCGCGAGCTCGGCCGGCTCGTCCCGCCGGAGATCCCGATCGCCTGGACGGGGATCGACGTCGTCGCGCCGGACATGACCGTCGCCGAGGCGCGCGACTGGAGCACGCTCATCCGGCGCCCGCCCTTCATCTGGGACAACTACCCGGTGAACGACTTCGCGCGCTGGCGGCTCTTCCTCGGTCCCCTGCGCGGGCGCGCCCCCGACCTCGCGAGCGCGATCGCCGGCTACGTCTCGAACCCGATGAACGAGGCGCATGCGTCGATGCTCCCGCTGTGGACCATCGCCGACTACGTGAAGAATCCCGCGAGCTACGACCCGGACAGCTCGCTCGCCCATGCGATGACCGCGCTCTACGGCGCGAACTCGAGCGCGATGCGTCCCTTCGTCGCCGCCTACGGGGACGACTGGACGACGACCACTCCCGTCGAGGCGCTCTACATCCCCTCGCGCACGCTCGACCTCGGCGCCGCGCGCTCGCTCCTCGGCGAGATGCGCGCCTCCCTCGCACGCATGCACGACCTCTCGACCACCGATTCGGCGACCTGGGCGCCGTTAGGCAGGGAGCTCGCTCCCTTCGTCGATTCCGTCGAGGCGCGCATCGGCGCGGTGCAGCGCGACACCATGTACCGGAAGCGCGGCGACACGCTCCTCTTCCGGAGCGAGCTCGATCGCGTCGTCGTCCCGCGCGCGCGGCGTGCGCCCGTCGTCGACGGTGACCTCGCCGACTGGAAGAGCGCGCGCTGGCGGAAGCTCTTCGGGCGCGAGGGTACCGATGCGCGCGCCGCGCTCGTCGCGACGAAGGACACCCTCTATCTCGCCATCGACGTCGCCGACAGCTCGGCCGTCGCATTCTCCGGTGACTCCGCCACCGCCGCCGACAACGTCACCATCGTCATCGGCGCCGACGCGAGCGGCAAGGCGCCGCGGATGACGGGGAAGGATCTCGTCCTCGTCGTCACGCCGGGCACCGCGTCGCAGCCGGCCGCGGTCCGCGCGCACGCCTTCCCGCTGACGCCCTTCTATCAGGAGGTGCTCGTCTCGCGCGAGGGCTACGCCTTCCCGACCTTCTTCATGCAGAACTTCAGCGGCGAAGTTCCTGCCACGTACGGCGCGACGGCGACCGGCGTCCATGCCGCCGGCTCGAGCGACGCGAAGCGCTGGCGGCTCGAGATCGCGATCCCGCGTGCCGGCATCCCGACGACGCGCACCGCGAGCGGTACCGTCATGCGCATGGCGGTGAACGTCAGCGACGCGAAGCCCGGCCCGCGCCGCACCGCCTCGCTCGGCCCGCGCAACTATCCCGCGAACCCGGCGACGTACACGGAGGTGATCCTCCCGCGATGAGCGACGATCCGCGCGACGACCGCCGGCGCAGGCTCCAGACCTACGCCACCGACGCGATCACGGTCACCTTCGACCCGACCCGCTGCATTCACGCCGCCGAATGCATCCGCACCGCGCCGGCGGTCTTCGATTCGCGCCGCAAGCGCTGGATCAAGCCGGAGCTCGGCGACCCGGAGCTGGTCGCGACGGCGGTGCGCCGCTGTCCGACCGGCGCGCTCGCCTACTCGCTCCCCGCCGGCGCGGCTGAGGCACCCGACGAGACGACCTCGATCCATGCCTGGCGCAACGGTCCGCTCTACGTCCGTGGTGACGTCACCATCGCGACGGAGGACGGCCGCGTGATCGCAAGGGGCTACCGCATGGCGCTCTGCCGCTGCGGCGCGACGAAGAACGCGCCATTCTGCGACGGCAGCCATCGCGAGGTGGGGTTCAGGGACGCATGAGCTTCGCGCGCGCACACCGTCCCCTCGCCCCGCGCCACGTCTTCTTCGCGCGCGCGCTCCGTGGACTCGGCATCTCGGCGACGATCATCGGCGGCAGCCTTCTCCTCGGCACGCTCGGCTATCACTACATCGAGCATATCTCCTGGCTCGACGCGCAACTCAACGCGTCGATGATCCTCACCGGCGAGGGACCGCTCGCGCCGATGCGGACGAGCGCGGGGAAGATCTTCGCGAGCGCCTACGCGCTCTTCAGCGGCGTGGCATTCCTCACCGCGGTCTCGACCCTCTTCGCGGCGCCTTTCCACCGCTTCCTTCACCGCTTCCACCTCGAGATCGCCGCCGACGAGGACGCGCCGCCGGTCCGCGGGCCCGAGCGCCGCGGTCTCTGACCCGATGCCATCGCTCCTCATCGCCGGCGCGACGGGGCTCGTCGGCCGCGAGTGCCTGCGGCTCGCGCTCGCCGATCCTGCGATTGAGCGTGTCGTCGTGCTGGCGCGAAAGCCGGCCGCGCAGACCGGCTCGCCGAAGCTCGACTGGCGACTCGCCGACTTCTCGCACCTCGAGCTGCAGCGCAGCGCCTTCACCGTCGACGCGATCCTGTGTGCGCTCGGCACGACCATAAAGGTCGCCGGCTCGCAGCAGCGCTTCCGCGAGGTGGATCACGACTATCCGCTCGCCCTCGCCCGGCTCGGCCTCGGCGGCGGCGCGACGCACTTCCTGCTCGTCAGCGCATTGGGCGCCGACGCGACGTCGCGGGTCTTCTACAATCGCGGGAAGGGAGAGACCGAGCGCGACATCCTCGCGCTCGACTACGCGAACGTCACCATCGCGCGACCCTCGCTGCTGCTTGGTGAGCGCGCCGAGTTCCGGCTCGGCGAGCGGGTCGCGCAGCTCCTCGGCTTCGCGATCCCGGGGAAGTACCGGCCGATCCAGGCACGCACGGTCGCGCGGGCGCTCATCGACGCGGCGAGAACCGGCGGCTCGGGACGGAGAGTGCTCGAGTCAGACGAGATGAGACGCCGCTTCGGTTGATTCTGAACGGGGGCGGGTGCCGTTGGAAAGAGCGGGGCGGGGAGCGGGATACCGCGGTGCCGGGCGCGGGGGGCGGGACTGCTGCTGATTGCTCTGTTATTCACAGCGACAGCAGCGGCGCATCAGCTCGAAGCTGCGGCCGCGACCGTCTCCTCCGCCACTTCTCCCCGCTGCCACCGGCCCGGCCAACCGGGAAGGATCACGCCGAGCAGCAGGCCAGCGATCGCGAGCCAGAAGGTGAGCATGTACGCGTGCGACAATCCCGTCAGCGTCACCGGCGCTCCTCCGCCGCCGTCGAGCAGCGGGCGCGCGCCGAGCAGTGTCGCGAGGACGGCGATGCCGTAGGCCTGGACGAGGTAGCGGGTGGACGAGACCAGCGACGTCGCTCGCGGCAGGGCGGCGTGCGAGACGTCGGCGAGGGCGGCGGTGAAGGGGGTCTGCACGGTGAGGCCTAACGCCATGCCGCGGATCGCCGTGAGGATGACCAGGAAGCGGACCGACGTCGCCGCCGTCAGGTGCGCGAGCTGCCAGGTGTTGTAGGACAGCAGCGCGAAGCCGGAGACCACGAGCGCGCGGGGACCGATGCGATCGTACGCCGCCCCGGCGAGCGGTAGGAGCAGCCCGGCGCAGATCGCCAGCGGCAGCAGCACGAGTCCCACCGTCAGCGCCGGCTCGCCGCGCAGCGCCTGCATGTACACCGGCAGCAGGAACTCGGCCCCGAAGAAGGCGATCACCGTCACGTAGCCGACGAGCGTCGCCACGAGGAAGATGGGGCGCCGGAAGAGCCGCAGGTCGAGGAGTGGTGCCCGCGCGCCGCGGAGCTCGATGAGGGCGAAGAGCGCGAGAGTCAGCAGTCCCCCGAGCAGCCACGCGAGCGGTGCCGGCGCGTCCCACCCGTGCTCCGTGACCAGCGCCGTCGCGTACAGCGTGGCGCCGAAGCCGGGGACCGCCGTCGCGAGTCCCCACCCGTCCCACGGCACCGTCGGGTCTCCCGGCTGCGCGACGAGGAAGCGCGAGGCGACGACCACTCCCAGCGCACCGATCGGCACGTTGATGAAGAAGATCCACCGCCACATCCCGTGGTCCACGAGCCACCCGCCGAGCACCGGGCCGAGCGCCGGCGCGAAGAGCAGCGCCAGCCCGAAGACGCCTAACGCGAGGCCGAGCTCCTGCTTCGAGAAGCCGCGGAAGAGGAGCGCCGTGCCGCACGGGACCGCGATCCCGCCGCCGATCCCCTTCAGCGCGCGAGCCGCGACGAGGGTCCACAGCGAGGGCGCGAGCCCGGCGCAGAGCGAGCCGAGGACGAAGATCGCGAGTCCCGCGATGTACATCCGCTTGAGTCCGAAGCCGTCGGCGAGCGCGCCCGCCACCGGGGTGCTGATCCCGAGCGCGAGCACGTAGACCGACACGATCCACTGGGCCTCGTGCACCGTCGCCCCGAACTCCGCGCGCAGCGTCGGAAAGGCGACGTTGACCGCGGTGGTGTCGAGGGTGACCATGAAGATCCCGAAGATCACCGCGGCGAGCACGCGCCACTTGTCCGCGCGCGCCGGCGAGGGCTGGTCGGGTGGCGTCACCGCAGCGCGAGCGAGAGGATGACGATCTCGACGCCGAGCACCGCCGCCATGATCGCGTTGCGGCGCGGCGTGATGCCGAACGCGACGGCGAGCAGGCGTCGGTCGCGGATGCGGCAGAAGAGCCGCGCGAGCTGCAGCACGAGGAGCGCGACGACGAGCGGTCGCCGGATCACCGGGTGCAGCGCCGCGCTCCCCGCCGCGATTCCGACGGCGATCGCCAGCGCGCCGATCATCGACGTCGCGTAGCGCAGCTGCGGCGAGTCGCCGAGCGTCGCGCCGTAGAAGGCGCCGACCAGTCGCGCCGCCTGGCGCGGCGCGAGGAGGGCGATCGCGCCCATCACGAGATGGTAGATCGCGAGCGCGGCGAGGAGCAGGGTGAGGACGGTCACGTGCAGCACGACGTGGTAGGTATCGGTCACTGCCGCACTGCCTGGTACTCGTTCGCGACGAGCGTGTACGACCGCGTCTCCCCGCCACACCAGCGCACCGTCACCGGGACCGGCCCGTGCCACCTCCCGAGCCCGATGTGGATCCGCGGATCGTTCTCCGCCGAGAGTCCGTTCGCCCGCTGCGCCTCGCGAACGATCGGAGGCTGCCCGGGAAGGCGCACCGTGACCGTCGACCCGGTTGCGTCGCGCGCGCAGCCCCGCCCGTCGCCGACGAGCGTCATCCCGACCCACGCGTTAGGCGCTGCGCCCGCCGTCGCGACGTTGTGAAGGAGACTTGGGCCCCCGTGCTGGTTCGCGATGAGCACGTCGAGTCGCCCGTCGTCGTCGAAGTCGGCGAGCGCGATCCCGCGCGAGTTGTCGCGCCCCGTCAGCCCGACGCTCGCCGCGACGTCCACGAACTCCGGCTTCGCCTCCGCGCCGCGGTTGAGGTAGACGCGTCGCGCCTCGTTCGGGTAGATGCAGCGCCCGCGCAGGTCGCCCCACATGTCCGCGTAGACGTGGATCGCGCGAGGCGCCTGCATCAGCTTGTGGTTCACGTACCAGTAGTCGGGGCAGCCGTCGTAGCGGTGGTCGAGCCGGTCGTCCACCATCCCGTTCGCCTGGACCATGTCGAGCCAGCCGTCGTTCTGGAGATCGCCGGCCGCGGCACCCCAGCCGAAGCGGTCCTCGTTCAGTGCCCCGCGCGCCGAGGCTTCGTCGCGGAAGATCGGGTTCCCGTCCGCGTCGACGCCGTGGTTCATCCAGAGCAGCGAGCCCTCCGCCTGCAGCGCGTGGTGCACGTTCGAGACATAGACGTCGAGCCGCCCGTCGCGATCGAAGTCGGCGACGGTGCTGTTCATCCCCTTGTAGGTGTCCATCCCGATCTCGCCGAACATCCTTCCATGCACTCGGCGGAAGTGCTTCCCGCCCTCATTCATGTAGAGATCGTCGCGCCCGAAGTCGCTCGCGAGATAGAGATCGGTCCAGCCGTCCCCGTTGAAGTCGCCGGTGCCGATCGCGAGCGTCCAGTGAGTCTCCGGCATCCCCATCTTCGCGATGTCCACCTGCTCGAAGGTGCCGTCGCCGCGGTTGTGCAGCAGGACGTTGCGCCCGCCGTTGTTCGCGTCGTGCCAGCCATCGTGCATGAAGGCGAACATCCGCCGATCGCCGGGATACGCCGGCTGCGGGAGCGCGAAGATGCTGAGCTTCGTCGAGTCCGTGTAGCCGTGAAGGTACGGATCGAGGACGTT
>JABFXM010000571.1 GCA_013361745.1 Gemmatimonadaceae bacterium
CCGTACGCGCCTAACGCGCAGCCCGACATCGTCGGGTTGGCGACGCGACCGCCCTCCGCCGCGCATCCGTTCGGGACCGACGTCTTTAGCCGCGACGTGCTGAGCCGCGTCATCTACGGCGGCCGGATCTCCCTCGGCGTCGCCACCCTGTCGATCGCGCTCTCGATGACCATCGGTACGATGTATGGCGCGGTCGCGGGCTACGTCGGCGGGGTGACCGAGTCGGCGATGATGCGCGTCATCGACGCACTGCTCGCGGTGCCGCGGATCCTCCTGCTCATTCTCGCGCTCGCCCTCTGGGGGAGCGTCGGGCTGCCCGCCCTCGTGCTCATGCTCGGCCTCACGGGCTGGTTAGGCACCAGCCGCCTCGTGCGCGAGCGCGTGCGCGGGCTTTCGCGCGGCGAGTTCGCCCTCGCCGCGCGCGCGCTCGGCGCGTCGCATGGACGGGTACTCTGGCGCCACATCCTCCCGAACGCCCTCACGCCGGTGATCGTCGCCGCGACGCTCGGCATCGGGAACGTCATCGTGCTCGAGGCATCGCTGAGCTATCTCGGAATCGGGGTCCATCCCCCGCACGCGAGCTGGGGGAACATCATCCAGGACGGAAGCGATCAGATCGCGAGCGGCTGGTGGGTCGCGCTCTTTCCCGGCCTCGCGATGCTCGCGACGGTGGTCGCCTTCAACCTTCTCGGCGACGCTCTCCGCGACGCCCTGGACCCGCGTCATCACTCCCGCGAAGGCTGACCGTGCTGCAGATTGCCCGGCGATGACGGCCGATCCACTCCTCGAGGTCAACGACCTCCACACGACCTTCGCCACCGACGCTGGCCCCGCGCGCGCGGTGGACGGCGTGTCGTTCACGGTCGGGCGCGGCGAGACCGTCGGCCTCGTTGGCGAGAGCGGTTGCGGCAAGTCGGTCACCGCGCTCTCGATCCTCCGGCTCATCGACGGCGCGGGCCGGATCGAGAAGGGGAGCCGGATCGTGCTCGAGGGACGCGACCTGCTCTCGCTGAGCGAGCGCGAGATGCGCGGCGTGCGCGGCAATCGCGTCGCGATGATCTGGCAGGAACCGCTCTCCGCGCTGAATCCCGTCATGACCGTCGGCGACCAGATCGCCGAGGTGGCGCGAGTGCACGCGGGCGCCTCGCGCGCCGATGCGCGCGCGAAGGCGGTGGAGATGCTGCGGCTCGTCGGCATCGCCGATCCGGAGCAGCGCGCGCACGAGTATCCGCATCAGCTCTCCGGCGGCATGCGGCAGCGCGTGGTGATCGCGCTGGCGCTCGTCATGAGCCCCGCACTCCTCATCGCCGACGAGCCGACCACCGCGCTCGACGTCACCATCCAGGCGCAGATCCTCGAGCTCCTCGCCGAAGTGCAGCAGCGGATGGGAATGTCGATCCTGCTCATCACGCACGACCTCGGCGTCGTCGCCGAGACGGCATCGCGCGTGATCGTGATGTACGCCGGCGAGGTCGTCGAGGAAGCTGGCGTGCGCGAGCTCTTCGCCGCCGCCCATCATCCGTATACCGAAGGGCTGATGCGCGCGATGCCGCGCGTCGGCGGGAGCGCCGAGCGCCTCGCGACGATTCCCGGCGCGGTGCCGCCGCCCACCGACTGGCCGCATGGCTGCCGCTTTCGCGAGCGCTGCCCGTACGCGTGGGAGCTCTGCGAGCGCGAGCATCCGCCCCTCTACCAGATCGGCGACGCGCACCGCTCGCGCTGCCCCCTCGCGATCGAGCCCGAGCGCCGCAACCATCCGCACCTTCCGATCGCCGCGGCAACGAACGCGGGAGCGGGCGCGTGACCGCGGTCGCCGGCAGGAGCGGCGCGAGCCCTCTCGTCTCCGTCCGCGACCTCGCGGTGCACTTCCCGGTGAAGAAGGGCCTCTTCGGCAAGCCGCGCGGCGTCGTGCGCGCGGTCGACGGCGTCTCCTTCGACGTGTTTCCCGGCGAGACGCTCGCGCTCGTCGGCGAGAGCGGGTGCGGCAAGACCACCACCGGCCGCGCCGTGCTGCGGCTCGTCGAGGCGACCGCGGGCACGATCCTCTTCGACGGCACCGACGTCCGCGCGCTGAAGGCGGAGCCCCTGCGGAAGCTGCGCCGCCAGATGCAGATCGTCTTCCAGGATCCCTTCAGCTCCCTCAATCCGAGGATGACGGTCGGCGCGACGGTGCGCGAGGGACTGATCATCCACGAGCTTGCCGAGGGCGCGGAGGCGGACGCGCGCGTCAGGCGTCTGCTCGAGGAGGTGGGGCTGCGCCCCGATCAGGCGTCGCGCTACCCGCACGAGCTGTCGGGCGGGCAGCGCCAGCGTGTCGGCATCGCGCGCGCGCTCGCCGTCGAGCCGCGCTTCATCGTCTGCGACGAGCCGGTCTCCGCGCTCGACGTCTCGGTGCAGGCGCAGGTGGTGAACCTGCTGCAGGATCTCCAGCGCGACCGCGGGCTCGCCTACCTGTTCATCGCGCACGATCTGTCCGTGGTGCAGCACGTCGCCGACCGCGTCGCGGTGATGTACCTCGGGCGCATCGTCGAGACCGCGCGCGGCGAGGCGCTCTACGACGAGCCGCTGATGCCGTACACCCAGGCGCTGCTCTCCGCGGTTCCCGTTCCGGACCCGGACGCGAAGCGCCAGCGCATCGTGCTCATGGGTGACGTTCCCTCGCCGGCGTCGCCGCCCTCCGGCTGCGTCTTCCATCCGCGCTGCCATCATCCGGCGAAGGACGCGGCCTGTGCGCGCATCGTCCCGCCCCTCGAGTCGAAGGGCGAGTCGTCCGGATCTGGCAAGGATGCGGACACGCCGCACCTCGTGGCCTGCATCAAGCAACCACCGACGAGCGTGGACGACGCGACGCAGCGCGCGGCCGGCGCCACGCACTCGCCACAGCGGTATCTTCCCGTCGTCGGCGCGCGCTGAGCGCGCCACGCTCGCCAACCCTGCCACTCACACCGCCGTGACCGCACCTCCGCAGCAAGCGACCAACGTCGGCACGACCACGCTCGACCAGCCGCCGCGCCCCTCGGACAATCGGAGCTTCTTCGGTCACCCGCGCGGCCTCGCCGTCCTGTTCACGACGGAGATGTGGGAGCGGTTCTCGTTCTACGGGATCCGCCCGCTCCTCATCCTGTTCATGACCGCGGCCCTCGCCGAGGGCGGCTTCGGCTTCGAGCGCAACGCGGCGTCGGCGATCGTCGGCATCTACGCGTCGAGCGTGTACCTGTCGTCGCTCCCCGGCGGCTGGATCGCCGACCGGCTGCTCGGGCTCCGCCGGGCGATCTTCTGGGGCGCGGTGCTCATCTCGGCGGGACACATCTCCATCGGGCTCTCCGCGCTCGCCCACGGACGCGCCGCCTTCTTCATCGGGCTCGTGCTGATCGTGCTCGGGACGGGGCTGCTCAAGCCGAACATCTCGGCGATCGTCGGCGATCTCTATCCGGAAGGGGGCGCTCGGCGCGACGCGGGGTTCTCGGTGTTCTACATGGGGATCAACCTCGGCGCGTTCGCCGGCCAGATCGTCACCGGCCTCCTCGGGGAGAAGTACGGCTGGCACCTCGGCTTCGGCGCCGCCGGCGTCGGCATGCTCCTCGGGCTCTTCACGTACAGCTACTTCGCGCGGCGCACGTTAGGCACCCTCGGCGTGGAGCGCGCGCGTCATCCCGACCCGGCCACCGACGCCCGGCAATTGCGGCTGGGGACGATGCTCACCGCCGCCGGCCTCGCGGTTCTCGCGGTCGTCATTCTCCTCGCTACGGTCGGAGTGATCCACCTCGACCCCGAGGCGATCGCGAAGAGCATGACGTACGTGCTCGTGGCGATCGCCGTGCTCTACTTCGGCGCGCTCGTCGCCTTCGGCGGACTCACGGGAAGCGAGAAGAAGCGGCTCGCGGTGATCTTCGTGCTCTTCGCCTTCTCGGCGATCTTCTGGGCGGCGTTCGAGCAGGCGCCGACCTCGCTCAATCTCTTCGCGAAGGACTTCACCGACCGGACGATCGCCGGCTGGCAGGTCCCGGCGCTCTGGTTCCAGTCGATCAACTCGCTCTTCATCATCGTCCTCGCCTCCGTGTTCGCGGGGATCTGGACGGGCCTCGCACGTCGTGGCGTCGATCTCTCGAGCCCGACCAAGTTCTCGCTCGGGTTGCTCTTCGCCGGGATAGGCTTCGCGGTGATGATTCCCGCCGCGAACTTCATCCTCGCGAACAACGGCGCGGTGAAGGTCTCGGCCTGGTGGCTCACGATCAGCTACTTCTTCCAGACGATCGGTGAGCTCTGCCTGAGCCCCGTGGGACTCTCGTCGATGACGAAGCTCTCCCCGCGGAAGTACGTCGGCCAGATGATGGGGATCTGGTTCCTCGGCACCTCGGTGGGGAACCTGATCGCGGGCCTCGTCGGCGGCCACGTCGACCCGGAGAAGCTCGAGCAGATGCCGCAGCTGTTCACCGGCACCACCCTCGCCCTCGTCGGCGCCGCCGTCCTCATCGCGCTGCTCATCGTCCCCATCCGCCGCATGATGGCGACGACGACGGCAGCAGCCTGAGGAGAGTAAGGAGAGTAAGGAGAGTAAGGACAGTAAGGAGAGTAAGGAGAGTAAGGAGAGTAAGGCACTACCAGCTGCAGTCCCTTACTCCCCTTACTCTCCTAACCCTCCTTCCTCTCCTGCACGTCAGGGCCAGTTGAAGATCGACGTCGGGACCGTGCTCTCGCGGCTCCGGCGGACGTCGCGCGGCTCGTCCCAGAAGTTGCGCGTGAAGTCGCTGACGACGATGCGAAGGTCGAGCTTCGCGTGCGCGTCCGGCGACAGCGGATAGCCGACGTCGACCCGGAAGAGACGCTTCGACCGCGGAGGCACCGCGACCAGAAGTGAGACACCGGCGCCGATCTTGACCTTCGTGTCGGCGCCGAAGATCGCGTCGCCTGCCCAGAGCCGTCCCGCGTCGACGAAGGGCGCGACGCCGAAGTCCGCGAGCGCCTTCAGGCGGCCGAGGTACCAGCGATCCTCGGCGCGCGCCACCACGCGCCGCGCGCCCGCGGCGTCCGACGCGCCATACCCGCGCACGCCCCCCTGGTCGTCGCCGAGGGTGAGCTGGAAAGGCAGCCGCTGATGCCAGCCGCCACTCCATTCCCCGTCGAGGAGCAGCGTGTGGTGCGGACGCATTCTCCGGTACACCGCCGCGCGGCCGCTGCCGAGGATCCCGTCCCAGCGATTCGTGTTGTAATCCTGCCGCCCCTCGCCCTGCACCTGGAACGCGGCGAGGGTCTCCTCGTTGCCGAGACCGCCGTACATGTCCGCCGAGACGAAGATGTCGTCGTTCTGCGAGCCGAGCACCGCGAGGCTGCGTCCCGCGAGCACGCCGAGCTGGAAGCCGAGCCGGAGGTCCTGCGCCGCGGTGAGCGCGTCGAATCCCGTCGTGCGTACGAAGTGGATGTTGCGCACTCCCCAGAGCAGGTTCGCGCGCGCGCTGCGGTACGGCCGGATGGAATCGCGCGCCGTGACGACGGTCGAATCGGGGAACAATCCGTTCCGCGTCACGCGCACGAACCGGTTGTCCCCCGCGTCGTACTCGCGCGTGTACGACGCGCCGAAGAGGCTCAGGCGGCCGGGCTCGCCGATCCTGACGATGCCGCCGATGTCGGTGAAGGATCGCAGGACGTTCATCGACGGCGGGGCCGCGTTCTCGCGCAGCAGCGCGATGTATTCTTCGCGGGCACCCGTGGCCGCGCGCCAGGCGACGCGCTGGAGATCGGTCTGGAAGGCGTGCGCGGCGAGGATCGTCCAGTCGCCGCCTAACGGCCGCCGCGTCCCCGAGAGCGTCATCTGGTACGGGCGGCCGAGAAACTGGTAATCGTCGACGCGGGCCCCCCAGCTGTCCCGGTACGGTCCCACCGCCTTCGACCACCCCGCCTGCGCCGCGAGCGCCTCGCCGGCGATGTTGGTGTTCCCCAGCCGGACGCGGCCGACGTACGGGGTCGCTGCCTTCACCCCCACGTCGACGAGCCATTCGAGCTCGTCCACCGTCACGATCTCGAGCGTGACCGTCCCGTCGGCGTTCGCGCGCGGCGTGATCGTCGCTTCGGCGATGAACGGCTGCGCGCGCAGGATGCGCTCGGACTCGGCGCGTGCCAGCTCGCGGCAGGGCGCTCCCTCGTGCTGGATGACCAGTCGCTTCACGACCTCGGCGTTGGTCGTCGCGTGCAGCGATTTGACGAGCTTCGCGGCATGGTTCGCGACGCGGCCGCGCTTCGAGAGGTCGCCGAGCGCCGGTGGCTGCGTCCGGATCACGATCTCGCTGACGATCTGCCCCGCGCAGGCGACGCGCTCGCCTAACGGCAGCTGCGCCGCGAGCGTGCGCCCGGCGACCGACGCGGCGACGAGCGCCGCGAGGGAGAGCGTGCGGGAGATGGGAGGCAAGCGGTGGATCGGCAGACGCTACTTGCCCATCTTGCGCTTCAGCTCCGCGAGGCGCGCGTCGGCGTCGGCATCTCGCGCCGCGCGTCCGCGTGCCCGCTCGAGCGCC